>CALCNS010000297.1 GCA_937897315.1 uncultured Bacillota bacterium | reverse complement strand
TAGGTCGACTTTGCCATGGTTTACCGGACCATGCCAATAGAATCTCTCCAGGCACCTCGATATAACCAATCTTCCCCTGTTCGTTCCGAATAGGGTCACCAACTACTTCAATTTTCTTGTTATCTTCTGCTTTTCGCTTCGCCATCTTGCACCCTCCCTAACGAGCTTGTTTGATACTTAACCCGATTCGCTTACGAACCCGGTCTATGCTGATGACTTTGACTTTTACTTGTTGTCCGACCTTGACGGCATTCGCAGGATGTGTAATTCGTTGAGGTGAAATCTCTGAAACATGTACCAGCCCATCTTGGTGCACTCCAATATCAACAAAGCATCCAAAATCGACAACATTTCGAACGATTCCTTGTAGAACCATTCCCTCTGCAAGATCTTCGAAATGGAGAACATCCGTTGAAAAGACAACCGGTGGCAAATCTTCGCGCGGGTCACGACCTGGTTTTGCCAAAGAATCTCTCATATCCAACAGAGTGGGCAAGCCAAGCTGTAATTGTTCTCTTAACTCTGAAAGACGCTCGGTAGTCGCTGCATAAAGTTGTTGAACGACTGTTTCTATGCCAGACCGATCAAAAGGAACTTGAAATAAATCAAATAGAACTTTGGTAGCATCATACCTTTCGGGATGAATAGCCGTTTCATCCAAGAAGTTTTCTCCTCCGGATATTCGCAGAAAACCCGCTGCTTGCATATAGGTTTGTTCGCCTAATCCCGGTACAGCAAGCAACTGCTTTCTACTAATAAAGCGACGATTCTTTTCTCGATAAGCCACAATCTTTTTAGCAACCCCACTTTTGATTCCGGCTACGTATTGAAGAAGTTCTGCTGAAGCCGTATTTAAGTCCACACCCACATGATTGACTACACTTTCCACAACGGCTTCTAGTTTTAATCCAAGTTGCTTCTGATTCACATCGTGTTGATACAATCCTACACCAATACTTTTTGGGTCAATTTTTACCAACTCCGCCAAGGGGTCTTGTAGTCTACGAGCAATTGAAATGGCACTTCTTTGCGAAACATCTAATTGAGGAAATTCCTCTCCAGCCAATTTTGAAGCAGAATAAACCGAAGCGCCTGCTTCATTCACAATGGTATAAGCTGCACGAGTAGCAGTTTGCGAAAGAATTCCAGACACAAACTGCTCTGTTTCTCTTGAAGCGGTTCCGTTTCCTATGGCCAAGCATTCAACTTGATATTGCTCAATGAGTTGTAGGATGACTTTGGTCGATGAATCCAGTTGCCCTCTCCCCATGGTTGGGTATATGACATTCAAATCCAATAACTTTCCGGTGGTATCGACCACTGCTAACTTGCATCCGGTTCGAAAGGCTGGGTCTATACCCATCACAATTTTGTTCTTTACGGGTGGCTGTAACAGCAAATTTCTTAGATTCTCTGCAAATACGCCAATGGCATGGTTTTCAGCCGTCTCTGTTAGAGTTGCCCGAACATCTCTTTCTATGGATGGAGCCATGAGGCGATCATACCCATCAGTGACCGCTTCTGCAACCATATCACTCGCAAAAGATCCCATTGGTGCTTGATAGGCAGCAAGCAACCGCTGCAAAATGTTTTCTCTGGGACTGACCACCTTGACTCGTAAGAATTCCTCACGTTCTCCTCTATTCAAGGCAAGAACTCGGTGTGGAGGAATTCTGGATATGGGTTCTTCATATTGATAATACATTTGGTAATCGCTGCTTCGTTCTGCATCCACAGCACTACTTTGTATATTTGCTTGCATTAGTGTGTAGCGCCTAACCCATGAGCGAAGTTCCGAATCCTCCGAAACTCGCTCCGCAAGGATATCTTTGGCTCCCTGCATCGCGATATCATAACTAGTGACTCCAGATTCCTCCTGGATATACGTTAGTACCGTTTCTTCCCACTGCTTTTGTTCCCATTTTCTATGAAACATGAGTTCTGCTAACGGTTCCAGTCCTCGCTCTCTGGCAATACTAGCCCGGGTCCGTCGCTTCGGTCTGAACGGTAGGTAAATATCTTCCACTTCTTGGAGTTTTTCTGCTTGATCTAGCGCTTTTTCTATATCGGAAGTCCATTTATCCTGTTGTTGGATGGTTGCTTTGATTTCGTCCTTACGCTTTAACAGATTACGCAAATACCCAACGCGTTCTTCCAAAAAACGCAACTGATTCTCATCCAGACTGCCCGTAGCTTCTTTGCGATATCTAGCAATAAATGGGATAGTATTTCCTTCATCCAACAATGCAAGCGCCGCAGAAACCGATCCCTGCGGTGCTTGCATCTCAATGGAAATCTTTTGTAGAATATCCATGATCTTCCCTCTATTTGAACAAGTTTTTCAGTTTTTGCATCAAACCTTGTTTCTCTTCTTTTTGAATTTCAGCTTGCACTTTCGCAGCCTGAATCACCTTCTGAACTGCTTGACCACTTTTTACTTCTTGTAGTTTTTGTAACAGCTCCTGATCTTCAGCTTGAGCAGCAGCAATCAGATGTTCAAACTTATCTCCAGCAAGGGTTTCTTGAACATGTGTTGTATAGTGGACAAAAATCTCGGGGTCTATTTGATAAGCTTGCTTCCAGGAGGTTAATGCTTCTTTGATTTGGCTCTTCTTTAGGCCAATGGCTCCACGCAAATAATGATATCGAGCTTCATTTGGGTGAGCTTCCATTGCCTGCTCCAACCATTGTTTCGCAAGTTCCACTTGACCTTGTCCCAGATATATTTCGACGAGGTTCCCCAAGGCTTGTGTGTGCGTCGGATCAATCTTCAGCACATTCTCCCATTCCGTTAAAGACTCTTGCCATTTGCCTTCAAGGTAATACTGAATTCCTTTATTTGCAATGGCAGGAACATAAGCAGAATCAATGGCAAGGGTTTGATTAAAATAATCTATGGCTTCAGTCCCTCTGCCTTCTTGTGCAGCTGCTAAACCCAAATTATATAAAGCATCCGCTGAACCGGGCGCTTTCTCCAGTAATTCTTTCCATTCAGCAATAGCTGCTTCCCGATCTCCACTGGCGATATATGCTTCACCCAAAGATAACCGAGTCGGAATATCCTCCGGATCCACTTCTTTCGCCAGCTTTAAATATTTGATGCTGTCAGATTGTATTCCAGCAAACAGATAGGCCATTCCTAAATTGTAGTATACCGTTGCACTTGCTGCCCCTAAACTAACAGCAATTCCTCCATGTCTAACAGACTTTTCAATGTCATTCAGATCCAAATAGGCTGCACTTAGATTCACATGAGCTTGAAGGTTTTTTTCATCAATGCTTAAAATATGTTGCCATTTCTCCACCGCTTGCGCAATTTCACCTTTCGCAAGATACATTTCTGCGAGTCCCTGATAGTATTGAGGCATTTCATCATTAATTTTTAATGCTTGATTAAACTGATGAATGGCCATGTCCCACATGCCCTTCATGCCATAAATCTTGCCGATAAAATACATTGCATTATCATGTCTCTTGTCTAGAACCACTGTTTTTTTCCACATCTCTACTGCATCGTCCGGTCTGCCAAGCTCGGCATAACAAATACCCGCCAAATAGGTGGCACTGACGAATCTCGGATCCAGCTCGATGGCTTTCGTGAACCCTTCAAGCGCTAAATCGTATTGGCCAAATTCCATTCTGGCGACCGATAAATCGTGATACGCCTCTTTATTTCTCGGGTTTTTTTCGATCTGCTTTTGCATGTCATCGATGATTTTTTGAATCTGCTCCCGGGTTAATTTCATAGACATAGCATCGCCTCCTTATAATCCTTTTGTATTCCCTGTTTGGTAGAAAAGTTCCTTCTAAATCGCAAATATTCATGGATTCGTCAAAAAGATGGGGCGATTTTAAAACAATCGCCCCGCGTAACCATAGGATTCTTTTATCTGGCTCCCTGATCATAAGGTTGACCGGCAGCTCGTGGCGCTTGAGAATTTTTACTAGAGAAAACCAATATAATCAGAGTGGCGATGTAAGGTATCATTTTATAAATCTCACTTGAGATTGGTAACTGAGCTAATATCGCGATAGAGGAAGAAGATGCCGATATGGTTTTCATAAATCCAAAAAAGATGGCTGCTGCAAAGACCCTCCATGGTTTCCATTGTCCGAAAATTAACACAGCCAATGCAAGAAAACCATATCCAGCTACGGATGCATTAAAATTAGTGGACGTTGGAATCACAAAAACCAACCCACCAATTCCTGCTAATGCACCAGAAATCATCACTCCTGCATATCTCATCTGATACACATTGATACCCACAGAATCCGCTGCCTGGGGATGCTCTCCGCAAGCTCTTAAACGCAATCCAAACTTTGTTTTGTATAGTATGATCCATGATATGAATAAGATGAGGATACAAAGGTAGGTCGTAATATATGTATTTTGAAAAAACAACGAGCCCACAAAAGGAATATCTCCCAAGACAGGTACTTTTGTAATTCTGAATTGGTTCTTAAATGGAATTTGCTGTACGGTTCGACCAATAACAGTCCCCGTAGCCAACCTGCCGACAAATACAGCAAATGGTGTCGATGCTAAGTTGAGTGCTGTTCCACTAATCACTTGATTCGCTTTCATATTGATTGCTGCATAAGCATGTAAAAGAGAATACAGCGTTCCAGCCACTGCTGCAATCAGAAAGGCTATGAGCAAGAGCCCGTTCCCACTCATGATGGAGAACTGCTGCATCAGAAAAATAAACAAGACACTGGTTAATGCTCCGATGACCATAATTCCTTCCAAGGCGATGTTAACAACACCACTTCGTTCAGAGAACAACCCTCCTAACGCAACAATAAGTAAGGGCATGGAAAAATACATCATCTGCTGAACTAAAAAGTAGAGTAATTCCAAACCTCTCATTGGGAATCACCTTCTTTCATTGGCCTTTCTTCTGATTCCATCGTGGCCTCTTCCAGCTTCTGGTCGGATGCTTCGTTCTTCTGAATAGCATTTCGGGTTATTATGGATTGAATCTTGGTTTTGAACAGCAAAGCAAAAGCGCTAAAGTAGATAATAGCTGCTGTAATGATATTGATAACCTCTTGATCATAATTCAATAGCTGTAAATTGAACCCGCCTACTTTTATATAAGCGATAAAAACACCAGCAAATAGAACTCCTATGGGATGCGATAAGCCTAAAAGCGCTACCGATATTCCATCAAATCCTTCTGTGGCTATGACATCTATGACTTTCATATATTTACCCGATCCAGATAAATATAGCAGTCCCCCTCCGATTCCCGCTAAAGCTCCAGAAATCATCATAGAATATATCATATTTCTTTTAGCTTGTATTCCCGCATATAAGCCTGCATCACGATTATATCCACACGCTTTTAATTCATAACCAAAGGTTGTTTTCTCCAAGACAATATAAACAATCATAACGCACAGCACAGCAATTAGTATACCACCATTCATACTTGGGTATGGAAAGATCTCCTGTAATCCCCATTTGGGTATGTTAGCAGCCGATGCAACCGGTAAAGATTCGTTTTTAAGTTTATTGTAGATGGTGGCCCGAACCATCATATTTACAGCACTCATACCGATATAATTCATCATAATGGAAGTAATAACTTCATTCACATTTCTTGTAGCTTTTAACAAACCTGGAAGAAATCCCCATATCGCACCAGCTATCATCGAAGCAAGAATGGCTACAAGCCAATGGATGGCTGGAGGTAGAGACTTCATGACAACACCTACATAAATGGCTGCAAAAGCCCCCATGGTGAACTGTCCTGATGCACCAATATTGAAAAGTCCTGTTTTAAAAGCAAACCCTACGGCTAAGCCAGTCATGATGATAGGTGTTGCAAAATACAATACCTGTCCCATACCGGACATTCCTTTATTTAGTCCTCCCTTTAGGATGATTCCGATACCCTGGATTGCTTGGTTTGGGTTAACTGCCAAAAGAATCACGAAACCAAGAAGAAAACCAGCTAGAATGGCAAAAAAAGATGGGAGGAACGCGACGACTGCTTGCGCAAATCTATTTTTTTTCATAGCCCACACCCACTTTCGATCCGGACATGTAAAGACCTAACTCCTCAATGGATAGTTCTGCTGGATTGAGGTTGGCCACGAGCCGACCTTCATAAATGACGATAATTCGATCACTGATGTCCATGACTTCATCCAATTCCAGCGATACTAATAAGACCGCCTTACCTTCATTTCTTTGAGCAACCAGCTGTTGATGGATGTATTCAATTGCGCCAACATCCAACCCTCTGGTAGGTTGCACGGCAATGAGGAGTTCGGGATTCCTATCGATTTCACGAGCCAAAATGGCCTTTTGCTGATTTCCTCCAGACATACTCCTAGCAGGAGTTTCACCTCCTAAAGCACTTCGGATATCGTATTGATGGATAAGCTTATCTGCATATTGATGTATAGATTCAAATTGGAGAAATCCTTTGGCGGAAAAGGGCTCATGATCATAGTTCTGCAAGATAAGGTTCTCATCGAGTCTATAATCCAAAACCAACCCATGCTTGTGTCGATCTTCCGGAATATGAGCCATCCCCAATTGATACCGTTTCTTAGTGGGCATTTTGGTTGCTTCTTGCTCCATTATGACAATTCTCCCACTATCAACAGGGAGTAAGCCGGTTAGAGCATAGATTAACGGGCTTTGTCCATTGCCGTCGATGCCCGCAATGCAAACAATTTCACCCTCTCGTACAGAGAACGTAACATCATCCACATCGTTCTTTCCTGGGTGAATGCTCTTCACAACTAGATTCTCTACCCGCAACACCTCTTGTCCCAATGTCATCTCTGGTTTCTCAATATTAAAATTGACGGTTCGACCGACCATAAGACGGGACATTTCTTCTTTACTGGTATCTTGAACTGAAACCGTAGCAACTTTCTTTCCTTTGCGCAATATGGTGCAACGGTTTGCTACTTCCTTAATCTCGTTCAGTTTATGTGTAATAAAAAGTATGGACTTCCCTTCCTCCACCAGTTCACGCATAATTTTCATCAACTCATGGATCTCCTGAGGGGTTAATACGGCCGTTGGTTCGTCAAAAATTAAGATTTCATTTTGACGATACAGCATTTTAAGGATTTCAACACGTTGCTGCATTCCTACTGTGATGTCGGAAATCAGTGCATCTGGGTCAATCTTCAAATGATATCTGCCACTCAGTTCCATGACTTTATCTCTGGCATCCTTCATTTCCAAGAAACCCCTGCGAGTGCTTTCTACACCTAATACAATATTCTCGAGAACAGTAAAATTGTGTATAAGCTTGAAGTGCTGATGCACCATACCAATACCATAGCGATTGGCGTCGTTGGGATTGCGAATTTTTACTTCTTTTCCAGAGATGAGAATTTTTCCGTGATCTGGTTGGTAAAGGCCAAACAAAACACTCATTAAAGTAGATTTGCCTGCTCCATTTTCTCCAAGCAAAGCATGGATTTCGCCTTTTCTTAATTGCAGTGTAATGTTATCATTAGCGATGATTCCCGGAAAAGTCTTTGTGATATTCATCATTTCGATGATACAATCCATAGTTCTCACCTCGTTTATTCCTGGCTTATTGGTTTAAATTATAAAGCACAGGTAGATGTTTTGCAACATCTACCTGTGCATCGAAGAACGAATTCTTACTGAATCACTGTAACAATGGTTCGAGTTGTCGTCAAGGCATCTGCAGATTCCACATCGGTATCTGTCTTAATCTCCACTTCGACTTTCACCAGCTTCTCATAAATAGCGTCATAGTCGGCTTGTTTAAAGTTTACGAACTTTGATGTTTCCATGGGTAAACCAACGCCCTGAGTGGTAACGGCAACAATCATGGTTTTACCACCCGGGAAAGTTCCGGCATAGAATTCAGTTAAGGAGTCGTATACCGACTTGGTCAAGTTTTTCATCGCAGAAGTAATGACGGACTCCGATTCGGAGGATTGGTCTACGTCAACACCGATAGAAAATTTGCCAGTTGCTTCTGCGGCAGCCATGACTGAGTCGCCTAAGGAACCACCACAACCAAAGATGACTTCAGTTCCGGCAGAATACCAACCAGAGGCCATCGTTTGAGCTTCTGGGGTTGCTTCAAACTTTCCGGTATAGTTGTAATTAAATGCGATCGATTCTGCGCCTAAACCCAATTCTTCAGCAGCGTAATCCGCTCCTTGAATGAAGCCATATCCAAAACGGATAACGGCCGGTACCGCTTGTCCGCCCATAAAGCCAAAGCTACGATACCCTTCTTTAACAGTCGCATATCCGGCTAAAAAGCCAGCTTGATGTTCTGCATAAAGAATTGGTTTCACGTTTTCTTTGGTCTCAAAGGTTGCCCAATCTTCCGTATGGGGAACACCATCAAGCAGTACAAAACGGGTCTCAGGATAGGTCTTTTGAGCTTCATATAAAGCGACTTCGAAGTTGAATCCTGGGCATACGATGATTTTCGCGCCACCTTGAACGGCTAAACCGATGGAAGCTAAGAGATCATCTTTGGCATCACTTGCTGGTTGATAATACTTATAGGTTTTCTTGTTCTCTTCGGCATATTTGACTACACCTTCCCAAGCACCTTGGTTGAAAGATTTGTCATCGATTGTACCAACATCTGTAACAAGTGCTATTTCAAATTTGGTTTCTTCCGGCTTTGGAGTTGGAGTTGGAGCGGGTGCCAGCGTCTGATTACAAGCAGCCAAGAGTGATATCATGGAAACCAATAGAGCCACGACGAGTAACAAAGAAATTCGTTTTCTTCCCATTTTCATCTTAATCCTCCTAATCAATTCTTGTGCGACCTTGGTAGCAACTGAAATTAGAATACCACAATCAAACCAAAGATGCAAGATGAAGAACAAAAAAAGTCCGAAAGATCAAATGATCCTTCGGACTGTTTTGCATTACTTACCGCATCGTTTGCAGACGTTCATGGCATTGCCGTTGTCATCATTGCGATTCCAAAGCAGTTTTACTCCGGTTCTTTTACATACAGGGCAATTCCCTCTCCAACCGGCAGTAGCTTTAATATTCTTCCCTCTTTTGGTTTTAGGCACAGTTTACACCTCTTTACTCCAAGATTTCGATCAATAGAACGATAACAGGAGTAGTATACCATAGATTTTCCTAGCTTGGCAAGCATTTTCTTATTGATTCTCCGGCTTTTCATCCACTCGAACTCTATAATGCTTAGAGTCTATATAGATATGCCATAAGTGGGATGTTGCTCGTTCCCTTGACTGAATCCAATCTTGCACGAAGTGTATTTGCTGTTGCCTTTCTTTCATTATTTGAATCGCTTCTTCATAAGTCACCGATTGAAATTGAATGAAGTCTCCGGCTTTGTAATGGGCGGGTCTTCCCAGATCGGAGCTTATGATAGTCGCTATTTTGGGGTATCCCCCTGTGGTTTGAGCATCGGCT
Source organism: uncultured Bacillota bacterium (assembly GCA_937897315.1). Classification (GTDB taxonomy): domain Bacteria; phylum Bacillota; class JAAYKD01; order JAAYKD01; family JAAYKD01; genus CALCNS01. Next base: position 7,418 of record CALCNS010000297.1, on the reverse strand, counting down.
AAAAGCACGATTGGCTGACCATGCCCTGGAACCTGAATCGCTCCTTGGCAAACTCCATCTGAGATAATCTCCTTCTTATCTAAATGTATTAATGGATTACCATCCAATCGGTAGCCCATTCTGTCAGAGTCCTTATTGACCGTCCAGCTCTGTTCCAAAAACCTCGCTTTTTCCTTTTCGGAGAAATAGTCATCTTGTGGTCCCCATAAAACGCGAATAGGCTTTTCCGTGGAAAAAAATTCATCGACAAGGTTCATCGGTAACGAACCTTGCCACCGAAGAGAGGTTACGATGCTTCCTACATTTAGACTGTCTTCTTTTTTGAGAGGTCTGCCTTGATATCCCCCTAGTTTCGCTCTCGTATACGTGCTTTTGCTTCCCAGAACCGTTTCTACATCCCATCCTCCTGCTACCGCCAAATAACTTCGAACCCCGCTTCCACCTTTAAATGTTAAGGTATCTCCTTCTCTCATCGTCCAAGAGCCACAAGAAGGTAATGGAATCTCATTGAGTTCCGCACCGAGGTCTCCTCCAGCCAATGCAATACGATGAGACCCTTTTGAAACGAGGGTTGGGCCAATAAATGTCATCTCCAATGTAGCTTCATGCAGCGAATTACCAACCATGAGATTAGCTAGCTGATGAGCATAGGGATCCATAGCACCTGCAGCCGGCATTCCTATGGAACCATACCCAAAACGTCCTAAATCTTGTATTGTAGTCAATACCCCTGGTTGTACCACCAAAAAAGTGCTCTCTGCCATCATTGCACCTCCTTCGGTCTGCGTACTGCAGAGTAGAATCCGGATTCGACTTGCTTGCTAATCTCCAGATACTCCTCTCGTGAAATTGGAACAAAGCGCAAATAATCACCTGCACGAAGAAGAACAGGAGGTTCGATTTGAGGATCAAACAATCGCAGAGGTGTTTTACCTATAATACGCCAACCTCCTGGGCTAAGCAGAGGATAGATTCCCGTTTGAGTCTCCGCTATTCCAACAGAGCCAGCAGGCACTGCTGTTCTAGGTTTTGATAATCTTGGGCATGCAATTTTCTCAGAGAGCCCTCCCAAATAAGGGAAACCCGGAGTAAACCCCAGCATATAAATCAAATAATCAGCCGAAGTATGGATTTGAATAACCTCTTCCGCTGTACATTTGGCGTGATTGGCGACATCCATAAGATCCGGCCCAAACTCCTCGTCATAACAGACGGGAATGTCGGTAACAAACGCCGGGGCAAGAACACGGTTGGTTTCTTGTAGTAGTAATTCTACCTTTTCTTGTAATTCATAAAAATCTATGCGCAGAGGTTGATATCGGACTAGTAACGAGCGATAGGTCGGAATGAGCTCTTCTACTCCACTAATTCTGGCTTCTTCCAGTGCTACCATCAATAGCCGGACTTGTTCAACGTATTGATGATGAATTTCCTGTCCAAACTCAATCACCATTCCCCGATCCCCTTGCATGAGAAAGCGGGGGAGCCTCATCATCGAATCACCTCGGACATCATCACGATTTCAACACCCATTTGCTCGAGCTGCATTCTTATCGCTTTCGCATAGGATGCAGCACCCGGGGTATCTCCATGCATACATATGGTATGGGCTTCTAATTCCAATGCCGACCCATCATTTGCAAAAAGGAATCCTTTTTCCATGAGTTGTATCATTCGTTTCGCTGCTTCCTCCGGTGAATGTATCATAGCTCCGGGCTCACCTCTTGGCACCAAGCTGCCATCTCTTCGATAGCCCCGATCTGCGAATACCTCTTGTGCTACCTTCAAACCTGCTGCTTTGCCTTCTAGGCATAGCAGCGAACCGGATAACCCTACTAAGATAAGGGAAGAATCTACGGTTGCTACTGCCTCAGCAATGGCAGCCGCCATTGCTTGATCTTTTGCAGCCATATTATATAAATTGCCATGTGCTTTTACATGCTGCAATGGCACTCCATGACTTTTGGCAAATCCTTGTAATGCCCCAAGTTGATAAATCACATCGTTTCGAACATCTTTGGGGGCGATATTCATATTTCGACGCCCAAAACCCACTAAATCAGGAAAACCAGGATGTGCACCTGCAGATACTGAATTTCTTTTACACAGTTCTATAGTATGATTCATGACATTTGGGTCTCCCGCATGCCATCCACAAGCAATGTTTGCAGACGTGATTTCTGCAATGATCTCTTCATCTGCTCCATATTTGTAAACTCCAAAAGACTCACCCATATCACAATTCAAATCCATTCTTTTTGACATAAGAACTCCTCCTCTTCCCATAATTCACACAAAAACAGACAAACCAGTTCAACGGAACGGCTTGTCTGTGGATAGCCGTTTATAACGAAACGGGCTACTATTTTCTGCCTTTATCTTTTCTGGGCTCATTAATCTCCCAACGTTCATACAAATGTGTTACACTTTCACCCAAGTGTATGGAGCGAATCGTAGCAGCCAATAATTCCGAGATGGAACATACGTTGATCTTAGTTACCAAAACCTCATCATGAATCATTTTACCGTCGCTGCTGTATGTTCTGCAACAGGTTTCACCTTTCTCTGGCACGTCCAATGTGTCCGTCACGACCACTGACTTCAAATAAGGGTTGCTTTCAATACGACGGATAGCCGGTCCTGAAAAGATTCCATGTGTTGCGACCGCTATCACCTGCTTCACACCAAAGTTTTCGCACAAAGAAGTAATGGCATTCATCATGGAACCAGCTGTATCAATCTCGTCATCAAAGAGGATGGCATTCTTCCCATCGATATCTCCGATGACATGCATCACCTCAGACTTATCGTTGTTTCCAGTTCTTTCTTTTAAAACAACCGCCAAGGGTAATCCAAGAATCGATGCGAAATTCTGCGCTCGTTTAGCGGATCCCGCATCTGGGGAGATGACTATCCAATCTTTTAATTCTTCTTCTGGAATCGTATGCAAGTAATTCTCTTCTACATAGGATGCTAAAACACTAGTTGCTTTCAAATGATCGACCGGTATATTAAAATAGCCCTGAATTTGATCTGCATGTAAATCCATCACGACAACATGATCTGCTCCTGCTGCTTCGATTAAATCCGCTACTAAACGAGCAGTCAGAGGAACTCGAGGCTGATCAATTTTATCGGAGCGGGAGTATGGCAAGTAAGGGACAATTGCCGTAATGCGACCTGCCGAACTTCTTCTCATAGCATCAATGGTGATGAGAAGTTCCATGAATCGATCATTCACCGGTATACCAGAAGACTGGATGATATAAGTGTCTGCTTCTCGGACGGTTTCTTCCAAACGTACAAAAATATTATCGTTGGAGAATTTTTTGACAGTGATATCGGATAGACGGTATTTTTCCAAAAACTTTAATCCGCCGCTTTCCGGTAACTCCCTTTTTAGATGTTCCACGATTCTCTCACCTAAGCGTTTGCTGGCCGTTCCTGCAAATAACTTAATGATTCTTCCAGAGTTCAAAGAAACTTCCCCCTTATGTGTCATTCTGTTCTATTGATTTCGTCTCGCATAGTTGAAATCCTATGTAGTGACAAATAGAAGTCTGATTCGACAAGAAATCTTTATACCATATCGCTTTATTATGATTTATTTGGTTATTTTATTTACATCCTTCAGCTTATTTGCTATAATGATAAACAATACTATTTATACTTATATATGAAGGGATGATATGATGTCTAAAGCAAGTGATAGAGCATTGGAATTATATTTAAGCTTGGGCTATAGTTGCTCGGAATCTGTTTTTATTGCCTTAGCGGAAGCAGATGGCTTAACTCAAGAAGAAGTAGATTATGGCAATCATTATGCCGGCTCATTTTCCGGAGGTATGGGTGTAGAATCGATTTGTGGTGCTTTAACAGGCGGCATGCTTACCTTAGGCCGTTATTTCGGTCGGAGTATGGGAGAAGAACGAAAGACCGAAATGAAAGAGTATAGTGCGGCTTTGTTCAATGCCTTTGTCGAAAAATTCGGCAATGCAGACTGCAACGTTTTAAAACATGAACCTGATGCAAAACAGCGCTGTGCACAATATGTACGTTTTGTTGTTGAAACCGTGGAAGATTTTTTGGATAATGGTTTACCCGGTGCCGAAGAGGACTGTGGCTGACAAAACTAACCTTTGCGCGTGACGCAAGATACTACTCCTGCTGCCTTCTGCGGTAAAATGCAGAAGGCTGTATTTTTTGTTGCCATTAGTTCTTTTAATTTACTTTCTCTTTTACTTATGATACCATATCCGGGTCAAACCTTCGGCTTAAGGTAACAATAACAAAGGTGGTAGCTGAGAATGAATCGCAATCCTCAGGCCTTGTGGAAGCTCTTGCAAATAAAAACAACTTCCAATGAAGAGGCCCGATTTCAGAGAAATCAAACAATCAACATCACTCAAGGCATTTTGTCCATCATGGCCATCAATCTTGTCAATCCATTTCTTAGTATCTTCGCTATCAAAAATGGAGCCAGTGATTATCAGGTTGCCTTGTTATCCTCTGCTCCTGCTTTGGTCAGCGTCTTATCTATGATCCCTGGAGCAAGATACATCGACCAGCAACCCAATAAACATAAAGTAACGACTACGGTTATCTTTTTGCATCGCTTATTCTACTTGGTGTTAGCTATCATTCCTTTTTTTGATCCGGGAATTCGAGCTACTTTGCTTGTAGCTACCATCGCTTTGATGAATTTACCTGGGTCCATTTCAAACGTTGCTTGGCAGTCCTTTATATCAAGTGTCATTCCACCAGATCGTCGAGCCATCTCCTTTGCCACCAGAAATCGATTGCAAAACCTTGTTGGAACGGCGTTCACACTGCTAGCTGGGAGATTCCTCGATATCGCCAGTTATCCTTTAGGATATCAGATTGCTTTTTTCACCTCTTTCCTTTTAGCAATGACCGAGGTTTGGGTCTTTTCTCGGATGGACGAAGCTCCTGCTGCGGTAAATGCTCCAGAGCTCACTAAGAATACGACGAAACAACGTGATCTACTGGGTGGATTAAAAAATGCATTCACAGAAATCATAAACGAGAAGAAGTTTTTACGTTTTGTGGCCGCTTCGTTGGTTTTTCATTTTGCTTGGCAGATTCCTTGGTCTTTGTTCTCATTGTATCAAGTTCGTGTTCTCGGCGCTAATAATACTTGGGTCAGTTTTCTCAGTCTCATCAATACGGGCGGTTCTCTCATGGGATATGGTTACTGGACTCGCTACAGTCAGAAACATGGCAATCTCCAGACCTTGTTCGCTTCCGGTATTTGGATCTTTGTTGTCCCATTGGCCTATGCCTTTTCCAAAAGTTTGTATTTTGTAGCCATTATCAACTTGATTACAGGGATGGTTTTTTCCGGAGTCAACCTCTCCCTGTTTAACGCAACCTTGGACTCTACTCCCGAAAAGAATAAAACCAGCTTTTTGGCGTACCATCAAACTGCAGTCAGTATTACTGCGATATTTGCACCCGTTGTGGGTGTAACCCTGAAAAATCGGCTTGGCTTTCAAATCGCATTCCTTATTTGTGCCATCCTGCGGTTCGGAGGAGCCTGGTGTTTTTGGTTAGTCAATCGCTTTGAAAAATCCCAACCCAAAAAATCATAAATAACTAAAATGAAGGCAAAGTATGATTCACATACTTTGCCTTCATTTTACTCTACGGTAACGCTCTTGGCTAAATTTCTAGGCTTATCTACGTCATTTCCTTTTGCCACAGCAGCATGGTATGCCAGTAATTGTAAAGGTACAATCGCTAAAAGAGGCATAAGCAAATCGTCTAGTTCCGGTAATGCTAAAATCCATTCTTGATCTTCATTACGGCTAATCAATTGAGAATTGGTGATATGAAACAAAACAGCTCCTCTCGCTTTCACCACTTCAATATTACTCAGCGCTTTTTCAATGAGACGACTTTGTGAGGTCAGCGCCACAACCGGAGTTCCACCGGAAATCAGCGCCAACGGTCCGTGTTTTAGCTCTCCGGCTGCATACGCTTCTGCATGAATATAAGAAATCTCCTTCAGCTTCAAGGCTCCCTCTAAAGCTAAAGCGAAATCTAGGTCACGACCGATAAAAAATAAATTCTGATATCCGGCAATCCTGCGAGCCCAAGTCACTAACACATTCTCTTGTAAAAGAACCTTTTCAACCCAATAGGGTAACACGCGAAGCTGCTCTATCCAATGATTCAAATCAGATTGGTTCAGATAACCTCGAACATTTGCTAATTTGATGGACATCATCAACATAACCAATAATTGTGAGATATAGGCTTTCGTAGAAGCAACAGCAATCTCCGGACCTGCTTGTGTATAGATGACAAAGTCTGCCTCCCTGGAAACAGTGCTACCTTTGACATTGGTAACAGCTAATACTTTCGCACCCTTAGTCTGAGCCTCTCTCAGAGCCGCTAAGGTATCGGCTGTTTCTCCAGACTGACTAATGACCATGACCAAATCGTTCTTTGTTATGATGGGATCACGATATCTAAATTCGGATGCCATATCCACTTCAACAGGAATCCTCGCCAGCTTTTCAATCATATATTTGCCAGCCATACCCGCATAGTATGCCGTTCCACAAGCAACGGTTATGATACGATTGATTTTGCTCCAATCCCATGGAGAACCGTCGAGCTCGCCAAAAAACGCATGACCATTTTCTTGAGGAAGACGTTCCTTCATGGTATCTCTTAGAACTTTCGGTTGCTCATGAATTTCTTTTCGCATGAAGTGCTCATAGCCGATTTTCTCTGCTGCTTCTGCCGTCCAAGTGATTTCTTGGACTTCTTTCGTTATAACCTGACCCTCTTTATTATAGAATGTCACTCCACTTTCACGAATAATGGCTCGCTCGAAATCTTTGAGAAAAACCATTTCTTTGGTATATGGCAACAAAGCTGGAATATCCGAGGCAACATAGTTTTCGCCTTTGCCTAATCCAATTACGACCGGATTGTCTTTTCTTGCCACAACGATCTGCTTTGGTTGTTGGATATCCAACATTACCAAAGCATATGCACCACGCAATCGAGGAAGAACCACATCCAGTGCTTCCATGAGTGGTAAATTCGTTTCTTCAAGCAGATTTACAACCACTTCGGAATCGGTTTGCGATAAGAAAGGGACGCCCTTGGCTTTGAGTTCCGCTCGTAATTCCTGATAGTTCTCAATCACACCATTATGTATCAGTGCGATTCTTTTCTTGCTTCCTACATGGGGATGTGCATTCTCATTGTTTGGCTCACCGTGGGTAGCCCAACGGGTATGTCCAATACCGATTTGAGCTTGCATGGGTTCTTTCTCCAAGATCCCTTCTAGTTCTGAAAGTCGCCCAGCATTTTTCCTTTGCATTAACTGTCCGTCTTTGATTATTGCGATACCTGCCGAGTCATACCCTCTGTATTCGAGG
>CALCNS010000296.1 GCA_937897315.1 uncultured Bacillota bacterium | reverse complement strand
AGATTCCGAAACGTGACTGGAGTTCAGACGTGTGCTCTTCCGATCTCTTCCTTCTGGTATGACTTGGGTGGAGCGATACCCTCCAGTCATGTCCATGTCAAAATCATCACCCTCGAGAAACCCACTCAAATTCATGCTTCCTTCATAGATCTCAACCTCTGGCGAAGTTGTACCATAGAAGAAGCGTGCAGCATCCAGCGCTTGAGTATCGAAATAAGGGAATATGGTGGTGATCAGCTTCTTCATATCACTATAACAAGCCGCATTTGTAATAGGGTCTGTGGGAAACAGGACATGAAACTTTGGCCGAGCGGGTTTACCGTTCTTCTCACGCATATTGTGGCGACTATAATGAACGGCAAAGGTAACACCTGGAAACGCTTCCATGACATCGGCGGGAAGTATCCAATTCTCGGGTTGCTCTGAGTGATCGTTGTCGCAGTCGACAGGCAGGCAATCGCTGCCGATGAAGTTGTCGCCGCTTCGGTAATTATTTTTATACTCGGCACATACATAATCTCGTGCAACCGCAGTTATAAGAGAATTAGCATCATTGACTTCTACCTTGTGAGGATAAGAACAATTACTGGGGTTACCTGTAAAGTCAGCGTGATAAAGAGTGAACATTAGTCGGTTACCTCCGTTATTCCATCCTTGGACACTTGGATGATGAATCTAAGTGTGGTGATTATGTCCTCACCGATCGTTCTTTCTTTTTCTGTGATAGCATACATGAATCAAACCTCCTCGCAATTTTCAGTGAAGTAGCGCAAAGGAAAATGCTTCCACTTAGCCCGTTTGATCTCTTCTTGCATTCCATGAGAAATGGTGCTACCAAACACCCAGACTTCTGCACATTTTGTCATGAGCGCATTGGCGAAGAATAGGCCAAGCTGTCGTTCATTGGGATTGTCATCGTCAAGAAACTGGGGAAAGAGTAAATGTGGTGCAATAGGGATATATCCTTGATTCACAGCAAAGCGACAGTAACCTTGGGTCGCTATTACGTTTTTCTCTACATTTCCGGAATACGGTGAACAGATATAGATGATGGGACGAAATGATCGGATTGCCCGTTCTCGTTTCTCGATTTCTGTTAATGCTTCATAGGGAGTGGGATCATAGTATCCTTCTTTGTTGTATTTATCGATGTTCATGAAACCTCCAATCTGGGCATTATACAGCCCTTACTATGTAATGGAGTTAAGGTTGTGAATTGAACGAAAAGACTCAGTCTTTTTTATAAAAGTTTGTCTCATAACCATCTGCTCTTAAGACGAGACCGGTTGCCCAGGTGGGAGTCTGTCCCATTCGCTCACAGATATCTTGCAGAGAGGTTTGGGGCTTAGCTTCAATGACAATTTCATCATGGACATGCATCACAATGGGAAATTGACTTAGATTCTGCATGGCATAGCATAATAGATCTCGGGCTGTGGCTTGAACGATGTTTTCTACGAATTTCGGGCCGTAGGAGTTTAGCCGCTCCCATTTTTTTGTACCACCAACGCCTTCGTAGGTTATGCACTGACCACCGAACTGGTTCTCTCCGATACGGGGTTTCACATAAGCGAGATGTCTGCCAGATGGGAGCACAATGAAAAGCATGGCGCTTTGATAATAAAACTTGATTCCGTGCGTGACACGGCTGCTTTTCTCCCGAACAGCCTCCATAGCAGCGCGATCTACATCCCACCAAAACTGGACGATATTGGGATTGGATTGCCTCCACGATGTGACCA
>CALCNS010000295.1 GCA_937897315.1 uncultured Bacillota bacterium | reverse complement strand
CGCTTTATTACCAAACAAGAAGATGAATACTCCGTAGCACTCATTGCCTTTTCGGAAGCCGTACAGAAATACGATGATCAACGCGGTAGCTTCTACTCCTTTGCCGAAGGTACCATCCGCAGTCGCCTCATTGACTACTTTCGCACCCAAGGGAAACATGCCAACGAGACCACCCTCGACTGGCTGCAAGAGAGCCATTTTGTCGAATACAACGACCGCCAACTAGCTCTAGAAATTGAAGCCCTCACACCCGTATTGCAATCTTACGGCTTTAGCTTCATGGACTTAACCGAAAGTTCGCCCAAAGCCGAAAAAACCAAAGCAGTCTGTGCTCAGGCTATCGTGTTTCTCAAAAACACACCTATTATTTGGAAAGAAGTCCAGCGAACCAAGCTTTTGCCCTTAAAAATAGTCGCAAGTCACCTTGACCTACCCCAAAAAATTCTCGAACGTCATCGTAAATATATTATAGCTGCAGCAGAAATCCTAATGGGAGATTACCCATATTTGGCGGACTATTTGCGATTTATAAAGGAGCATGAGTAACATGAAACGGAAGGCAACCGTATTGGAAATAAAAAACGGCCAAGTCGCCTTATTGCGCGATGATGGCATCTTTGTTCGGCGAAAAAACAAAAACTACAGCATCGGCGACGTGATCATGGTCGAGGAACATCGCTTTTGGCAAAACAGATGGCTTTCCTCTGCGGTTGCTGCCGTGCTTCTCTTGGCAATGGTCAGTACCGGCACGGTGGTTTATGCCAATCCTACATATTATATTAGCATTGATACCAACCCTGGCATTGTGCTCGAAGTCAATCGCTTCGAACGAGTGGTTCAAGTGCGAGCCGTTAATGAAGAAGCCGAAGCGGTACTCCATGGCTTAGCATTAAAGAATATGAGCGCAGAAGAAGCCGTGGGAAAAACCATGGATCGCATGAGCGAAATGGGATATCTTGCATCGGCAGAAACCAATATTGTCATCTCTACTTCGGCAAAAGATGCTGCGAAAGCCGGAAAAATGTCCGCCAAGTTGCAAGAAACGGCAGCAAAAGAATTGGCAGAGAATCACAACGCTGCACAAGTGACCGCCAATACCACTGGATTAGAATCGGTGGAAGCGGCCAAAGCCATAGAAGGGATGACTCCTGGGAAATACAACATTGTAGCCAATCAGCTGGGGAAAAACCCAGAAGAATATGTGGAAGTCTCCATCCAAGACATTATGAAAGAGATCAAAGCAGCAAAAGAAGAGACAAAACCGACCCCACCCGGGCAAGAGAACAAGCCGGTTCAACCAGCACAACCTGAAACCCCAGACAATCCAAACCTGCCAACCCCACAGGGACAAGAGAATAAACCCGTTAAGCCCACTCCTCCCGGGCAAGAAAATAAGCCAACTCAACCCGCACAACCAACAACTCCACCCGGACAAGAGAACAAGCCAACGAATCCCTCTGGAAAAACCCCATAAAAGTAGCAGCCGAGCAAAACTCGGCTGCTTTTTCTCAACCTAATGTTGAGAATAACCCAATAAATCGGAGATTGCCAATTTTTTCATCCGGTGGTATCCTTAAGCTTACGGAGGTGAATGTATGAAATACCCATATCTTCTTTTCGATCTCGATGGCACCCTAACCAACCCTGAAGTGGGCATCACTCGTTCGGTGGCCTATGCGCTGAAGCATTTTGGCATAGAAACCAACGAATTATCGGAGCTGCGCAAGCTTATTGGCCTGCCC
>CALCNS010000294.1 GCA_937897315.1 uncultured Bacillota bacterium | reverse complement strand
TAATAACAATTTGACGTTTTCATCCTGTAAGGCAAACTCCGTCATGGCCTGATATGACTTTTTCTCATCGTCACCTCCGAATTTATGGATGCGAACGAGATCAAAGGCATTAAGCAGTTTCCCGCAAGTGGGGTCTGTCGCATGGTGGCTATAGGCAAACTTATCGTCGTAAATAACGACGCCAGCTGTGCTTTTTCCAGAGATGTAGTCGTAGCGACCTTCCGAGACGGATGGAGCATAAACGTCTGAGAGGAACTTCTCTATAGCAGCTGTGATAGAATAGGTGCGACAGAAGGCTCCCACAACACCGGATTTTGAAAGCGGGTCTTCCTGGGGTTTCTGACTAGGTTTGTGCACTTTGCTTTCACGCGATGTGGTTGGTAGCAACGAGCAATCTTGCCAATCCAGATGCGCTGCGAGAATCTTATCCGGGTCGAGTAGTTCACCATCCACGAACTCGACAAGGTAGTCTCCATTGGCAGGACAAGTCGGCCAATACATCAGTTGATTGGGGATAAACGAGCACTCATCAAACATATCTATGCCAAGCTCCGCAGCCATAAAGCGCGATACTGCTACGAATTCGTCTGCGGAGATATCTCTGGTGAAGGGTGCGACGATACGGAGATGAGGAGCTTCCGGTGTATGGCTGTGGGTTGAGTAAATAGCACATTTGAAATAAAGCTTCTTTGCAAGATTTTCGACGAACTCTGGGGTAGCCTGGTCGAGATCGGGTGTCCAGAGAGACCGGCAGGACACATGACTCGCCTTGCGGAGATTGTCATGCAAATGACCACCCACAAAGCCACCTTTGTCTTTGATTTCATCACGCTTGGTCTTCGGTAATTTCGCATACTCCTCAGTCGTCTCTGTGGTGCGAATCGGTGTTTTCAGTCGCTCGCAGATCGCTTCAAATGACAGAACCTTATTCGACCAGAATTTAGCCTGTCGGGAATTACCGAGGGCAATCTTCAATTCACGCATGGCTGCTGACCCCCTCGTAGATGGAATAATTTTTGGGTAAGTATTTTTCGGTGTTACTGCGTTCAGCGCCTTTGCGGTACGGCTTGATCCAGATGCGTTTACCGGTTTGATAATGTCTCCAATGTCCCACTACTCCCCAGCACGGGCATGACATCTGATAATGTGCAGTATTTGAAACGCGGCTGAGTGCTTCGTAATTGATGTGGATTATTTTGACAGTGCGGATTTTTCTGTTTTTATTATGAGCCTTTTCGTATTTGCTCTTTGGTTTTGTTACCGGTATACGCACATTAGAATGCATAAAAACCTCAGGTCGATTCCGAAAAAGGTGTTGGACCGCCATATAAATCAGCTTGACATCGCGAGGAAAATCAATTTCACTTCTATTGTCGGTCTTGCACATATATTGGTATAAGCCGTTTTTCCGTGCCCAAACCGCCTGCTGAGTGGAGCAGGTTATGGTATGATTGCCATTCGTAATGGTCGACTTGCTGAGCACAATCACAGCATCTTGCTTTGTACCGTTGTTGTTTAGGTATACATACGCATCAATATAGGGAACAAGTGTTGATACGGTGCCGTTGCCGAGATGCGTAACGAAATTCTGTCCATACAGGAGTGAGCGACGGAAGCATATGACTGTGATCAAACTGCTCTCCGTGCAACTAACCGTAAATTCCTCTAATGCAGGATTAACAATAAGGTCCGAACTACTATCTTTTGCAGAGCACATTCTATCGATAATCTCATTGAGTTCTTTTTCCGTTGCTTGAATACGGTCAAGTTTTTGCCACTGCGTTCCGTGTCCCCATTCCTCAAGAGCTTTCAGAACACGCTCATCGTTATCGCGGAAAGCAACGCCTTCCAAAACTATTATTTTCTCTTGATCAATCATTCCTGTAGACCTCCTCGCAGTTTTCAGTGAAGTAGCGCAAAGGAAAACACTTCCACTTAGCCCGTTTGATCTCTTCTTGCATTCCATGAGAAATAGTGCTACCAAACACCCAGACTTCTGCACATTTTGTCATGAGCGCATTGGCGAAGAATAGGCCAAGCTGTCGTTCATTGGGATTGTCATCGTCAAGAAACTGGGGAAAGAGTAAATGTGGTGCAATAGGGATATATCCTTGATTCACAGCAAAGCGACAGTAACCTTGGGTCGCTATTACGTTTTTCTCTACATTTCCGGAATACGGTGAACAGATATAGATGATGGGACGAAATGATCGGATTGCCCGTTCTCGTTTCTCGATTTCTGTTAATGCTTCATAGGGAGTGGGATCATAGTATCCTTCTTTGTTGTATTTATCGATGTTCATGAAACCTCCAATCTGGGCATTAAACAGCCCTTATTATGTAATGGAGTTAAGGTTGTGAATTGAACGAAATGACTCAGTCTTTTTTATAAAAGTTTGTTTCATAGCCATCTGCACTTAAAATTAGACCGTTTGCCCAGGTTGGGGTCTGGCTCATCCGCTCACAGATATCTTGCAGAGAGGTTTGGCTGTTGGCTTCAATGACGATTTCATCATGGACATGCATTACAATGGGATAATGCCTTAGATTCTGCATGGCATAGCAGAGTAGATCTCGGGCTGTGGCTTGCACGATGTTTTCTACGAATTTAGGACCGTAGGAGTTTAGCCGTTCCCATTTCTTTGTACCACCAATGCCTTCGTAGGTAATGCACTGACCACCGAACTGGTTCTCTCCAATACGGGGTTTCACATAAGCAAGTTGTCTACCGGAGGGGAGAACAATGAACAGCATAGCGCTTTGATAGTAGAACTTGATTCCGTGTGTGACACGACTACTTTTCTCCCGAACTGCCTCCATAGCAGCGCGGTCCACATCCCACCAAAACTGGACGATATTGGGATTGGATTGCCTCCACGATGTGACCA
>CALCNS010000293.1 GCA_937897315.1 uncultured Bacillota bacterium | reverse complement strand
CAAAGGCAGCCTAAAAACCTTGGAACACCTCGATCCAAAGGATCTGACTGTAGTAGACAAAGCTAGCTGGACTTTTGCCGAAGTGGGTATAGACATGATCTTACCGGCTCCCATCTCCCTAAAACATTTCTGTGAGGTCTTGCAAATTGAATTGATTGGGGAAGAAACCAACCTACCTATGGTCAATCGTCTTTATATTAGTGGATACCAAAATGATTACGTAATACTAGAAGATGGAGAGAACCATCTCGTTTATCGTCTGCCGGTGCCCAGTCAAGCAGAAGTTATTTACAACCTTCTCGAAGTCACTCAAAACAGTGTTTATTATGCTTTGACCGAAATTGATATCACACCTTACGATTTTGTGGCAACAAATCCCATCTACTCGTATCGTCAAAACCCTTACGTTGCAGCGCGAGATAGCGGAAAGCCAATCACTTTGGATTTGGATGTGTTGGCCGGGCGGTTCTTCGATGATACCGCCATGATTCGCAGTTTTACCGATATTAGTAATGCGGTCATTTACTACGACGGGTTGAGGACTATGCGCTTATCAGAGGAGGAAAAGGTATTTCCACAATTGGAATTAAAGCAAAGTGCAGAGCAAATTGGTAGTGATCACCAACCCATACAAGCGATGAGCAAAAAGCTCAATGCCATGCAATTATGGCCACAGACGTCTGAGATTTTATTTGACGGAGTGGAGGTGGGCACCAATGCTTCGGCTGCTTACTACACCTTAGTGAGCAATGGGAGACCGATTTACATGACCGAAGGGAATCGCAATGTTTTGGGAACCCTGCAAGTGGAAAGCAAGGGGGGTTTGGTCACATCTCTCACGATTACAGAACCCACTCTGGGGGCGTCGCAACGACAATTCCTGTCGCTGAGTGCGAGTTATATCCTGTGGGGAGTATGGAATCAATGGGAGATTCGCTTTCCGGACCAAACACAAGAAGAAATGCCTTTACGAGATATTTACGAAGGATTTTTGTTTAATGAAAATCAAACTCAGGCACAAGCCGTTTGGATTGTGGAATTTTACAACGGCTGCAAATTGTTTTATAATATGATGAATGGAGACTACTTGGGGATGCAGGCGGCAGTCACCAATCGCTAACATCTGCGACGATAACAGGAGGGGATGCCATGAACTGGTCCCGGGCACAAACAGTACTCATCGTGATTTTTTTAGTACTGAACGGAGTATTGGGATATTATAATTTTCTGCGTCCCATGCACCTCATGGAAGCCAGTGTCGGAGGAGATGTAGCCATTGCTGCGGTGAGAGACCGCTTGTTGGAAGAGAAGATTACTCTTTTGCAGTCCATTCCGCGCCAAATTCCCAAAGCTTCGATTTTACAATTAAAAGCTGAAACCCAAATGTCCGATTATTTGGATCGACTGTTCAGCGGGAAAGCTCCCCAGGTTCTACAAACTACCGGACATGACGGAAATGTGTTTACCCAAGTTCAATCGGGCGAGGAGAACGCCATATTAAGTGCCAGCGGATTGTTGACCTACTATAATGATGGAATCCACTTAACCGAAGATTCCCCCCTCATCTCCTATGACTTTGCCCAATCGGTAGCGGAACGATTCCTAAAAGAACGCTTGCAACTCAGTATTTTCGGACTCTCTTTACAAAGTCAATGGAACCTTGGTGTATTATCATCGAGTCAAACGGTTCAATATTGTCGAAGCTTTAATAACCGTCCGGTTTTTGATTTAAGCGTAGAAGTGACTGTGGTAGGGGATCAGGTTCGGCAATGCACCATCAATCCTTTGCGCATTGTCGGAGAAATCGGCACAGTGGAATGGATGACGCCCGCTTCCAATATTTTGTTGCGCATGCTGGAAGACGATTATATTCTCGCTTTACGGGATCAAAAACTGCTTCAGGGTGAAAACTGGTTAGTTGTCAAAGAAATACAGTTTGGGTATTTTAGTTTTTTCAACTCAGAGCAAATCGCGGAAGCTAAACCGGTTTGGCGGGTGATGTTCCAGGATCAGCAAGCCGTATATTATGACGCCATGACAGCCAAACGCTTATTTCACGGATAATCTACTCACGAATGGGATTATATTTTTAGGAACGGAAGTGACCTCTTTTTATGGATAGAATTGTAATTGAGGGCGGAACCCCTTTGCATGGATCGTTGCGAGTAAACGGGGCAAAAAATTCTGCAGTTGCTTTGCTGGCCGCAGCAGCATTGACGGATGAAGAAGTCGTACTCGACAACTTGCCAGAAATTGTCGATGTCTTTGTCATGATTGACATCTTAAAGGCCATTGGCATGAAAGTCACTCGTCGGGGAACTTATGAGTGGCATATTGCCAAGGGTGAGTATTTGTCTTATCAGACACCCTCCGACATTGCTGTGAAACTGAGAGCATCTTACTATTTTCTTGGCTCGTTATTGGCCAAAAAAGGAAAGGTCAATGTTTCTCTGCCCGGCGGATGTCAAATTGGGGCAAGACCCATCGACCAACATTTAAAGGGATTTCAAGCTCTCAATGCAACCTATGTTTTAGAAGATGGTCAAGTGAAATTAAACACTGAGCACCTGTCAGGAGGGCATGTTTTCTTCGACATGTCGACCGTGGGTGCAACGATTAATGTCATGCTGGCGGCTTCCATGGCCGACGGCGTCACCGTTATGGAAAATGCCGCTTTGGAACCGGAGGTCATAGATGTCGCCAACTTCATCAATGCCATGGGTGGGAGTGTGCGTGGTGCGGGCACCGAAACCATCCGTGTGACCGGTGTGAAAAAATTTGGTGGTTGCGTCTACAGTTGCATACCCGACCGGATTGAAGCCGGTACGTTTCTTTTTGCTGCGGCAGCAAGCGGAGGGGATGTGACATTATCCAATGTCATACCCGAGCATCTGGATGCGGTCATCGCCAAGTTGCGTGAATCGGGCATGCAAGTAGAATCGACCTTAGATTCCGTTCGAGTAGTTCATCCGGGTCGAGCGAAAGCGGTGAACATCAAAACCCTACCGCATCCGGGATTTCCAACAGATTTGCAAGCTCCTGCCATGGCATATATGGGGTTGGCAGAAGGAACCAGTATTTTTAATGAAACGATTTATGAATCTCGGTTTGGGCACGCCGAAGAACTGAATCACATGGGTGCCCAAATCAAAGTGGATGGTCAAACCGCCTTGGTACAAGGGGTTCCGGGCTATAAAGGGGCACCGGTGACGGCTGCCAACCTGAGAGCGGGTGCTTGTTTAATCATTGCAGGATTGGCCGCGAAGGGAACCACTTATGTAAGTGGTGTCGAACACATCGACAGAGGGTATGATCGAATTGTAGAAAGATTGCAGGTGTTAGGCGCTCAAATTCGCAGAGAGCATGTCTAATCGGGTTGCGAGATAAGGCGGGTGTTTCATGACAGGAAACTTCTGGCAATTGCTCTTTCAGGAGATTTCGGTTTTACTGATTGCAGCTCTGCCTATTATTGAACTGAAAGGTGCCATTCCCATTGGACTGGCGAAGGGGTTATCGTTGCCGGTTGCTTTTTGGGTATCTTATATCGGGTCCAGTTTGCCGTGCATTCCTATATTACTCATTCTTCGACCGTTGCTTCGTTACTTAAGCCACACACCGGCGATGCTGCCGGTAGCCAACTGGTTAGAACATAAATTAATGAAACATCGTCAGCAAATTGACAAATATGGCATCTTTGGCTTGTTTGTTTTTGTAGCGATTCCCTTGCCGGGAACAGGTGTTTGGACCGGTTCAGGGCTTTCAGCCATACTGAAGATGAAATTTTGGCCCTCAGTGATTGCTGTTTTTGCCGGTAACCTTGTTGCAGGGTTTATTATAGCCGCTTTAAGCTGGGGATTTACTTTGTTTTAGAGAGGAAGGCATGGTATGCAGGTTTATCCATTGGCATCCGGTAGTACCGGAAATGCTTGTTTGGTTCGGGAAAACCACACGGCCATCCTCATAGACGCCGGTATTGGTCCTCGTCTGTTAAATCAACGAATGAAACCCTTTGGGACGTGCTTAAAAGAGCTGCAAGCCTGTTTCTTTACGCACGAGCACAGTGATCACATCAAGGCCTTATCTACGGTAACATTCCCCAAAGATGTAACCATGGTTAGCAATCGTCAAACCTGGTCCGCCATTAACCATCAAATTCCTAAGGCCCAGAACTATGTGTATCGACCACTGGATATTGGTGACATGATGACCATCGGCGATTTGGCCGTACAGTCCCTTCCGGTTTCTCACGATGGTGTTGCCCCGGTGGGCTACCTCATACACAGCCGTTCGGGCGAGTGTTTGCTCTACGCCACCGATATGGGAATTCCTGCACCTTGGTTGCCTCAAGCCCTTACCATGGCCGATTATGTGGTGTTGGAATCCAATCATGATGTGCAAATGCTTCAACACGGACCGTACCCTTGGTATTTAAAGCAACGGGTCGCCAGTCAAGTGGGTCATCTATCCAATTTACAAACCGGAACTTTGTTGGCAGAATATTTGACGCCAAAGACCAAGGAATTGTATTTGGCTCACTTGAGTCAAACCAATAATACCCCACAATTGGCCTTGGAAACGGTGCGGCAATGTTTAGCCACTTCGGGGCACGATGTTCAACAACTTAGAATTCACGCAGCAGCTCCGTAAGCCGGAGAACGAGGATAGAATGCAAACGATTCGAATGATTGCTATTGGTAAAGTCAAAGATGCTTGGCTCAGACAAGGGATAGAGGAATATTCCAAACGAATCCAACCCATGGCCAAGCTGCAGATTGTGGAATGTGAAGAAGAAAAAGCGCCGGAGCATCTTTCAGCGAAAGAGGAACTTCAGTTGAAAGAACGGGAAGGCGAGCGGTTGCTACAGAGAGTTGGTAAGAGTGATTTCACTATAGCGTTGGACCTGCAAGGACAAGAGGTGACCTCTCCTAAATTGGCGGAGTGGTTGCAGCATTTAGCGGTTGACGGGTTCTCTACGGTTAATTTTCTCATTGGAGGGTCTTTGGGATTAAGCGAAAAGGTGCTACTACAAACACAGGCACGACTCTGCTTATCTCCTTTGACTTTTCCTCATCAGCTTTGCCGACTGATTCTTTGTGAGCAGCTATATAGGGCACTGAGTATTCAACGAAATCTGCCCTATCATAAATAAGGCTATGAAAACGAAAGTTCATAGATAGAAAGCAATGGAGGTGTTCTTATGGATTTAAAACAGCAAGTTCATGCCAAAGTTTGGGGTTGCCAGGAAGATATGATTCGTGATATTTTTGAATTGGTAGCGGTAGACAGTGTTAAAACCGAAGCCAAAGAAGGAAAACCTTTTGGTGATGGACCGGCAGAAGCCCTTGTAAAAGCCGAAGCAGTGGCAAAGAGACTGGGATTTCAAACCACGAACTTAGATAATTATGTAGTCTATACGCACTCAGGCGAAGGTAAAGAGCGCATTGGGGTTTTAGGACACGTCGATATCGTACCCCTAGGCGAAGGTTGGACCAAAAACCCCTTGGGTGGAGACCGTGACGAGAAGTTTATTTATGGTCGTGGAGTGAGCGATAATAAGGGTCCTTGCGTTATGAGCTTATATGCTCTGAAAATCATACAAGAATTGGGAATTCCTCTAACCAAAGAAGTTCGTATCATTATGGGAGCGAACGAAGAATCCGGCATGCAATGCGTAAAGTATTATCGGGAAAAAGAGGGTGGATTTGATTATGCCTTTTCTCCTGACGCGGCGTTCCCGGTAACCTTTGGTGAAAAAGGGTCCTATCGAGCCAACTTCTCCGGAAGCAAACTGGGAAAAGGCTCGGTTCAACTCCTCTCTGCCAAAGGTGGCAATGCTCCTAACGTGGTCTGCCCCGCTTGCGACGTGGTTTTGCTAGCCGGTAGTGAAAGCAACAAGATTCAAGCAGCTTTTGAAGCCTACTTGGCAGCACACCAATTACACGGGAAAGTCACAGTCAGTGGGAATGAACTCCATCTGCGTTTAGAAGGGATTGCAGCGCATGCCTCCAGACCGGAATTGGGTGTGAACTCCATTTCTCATATGATGGCCTTTTTAGGCACGGTCTTAGAAGATGTTCCCTTTGTCAACGGCTATAATCGTTGTGTGGGCATGGCCTACAACGGCGAAAATTGTGGCGTTGATGTTTCGGATGAATACGGTCGCTTAACCTTTAATGTGGGTATGATTAGCACCGAAAACGACACCATTACTTCGACCATTGATATTCGTTTCCCGGTGACCATACAGGATTTTACGCCACATGCCGAAACCATTGTACAAAGTTTTGCCGCAGGTGGTTTGGAGATTAAGGGTGCACGTATTGGTAAACCGTTGTTTGTTGCTCCCGATAGCCCGTTAGTGAAAATCCTTAGTGAAGTGTATGTCGATATAACCGGGGATACCGTGAATCAACCGGCCACCATGGGTGGTGGAACCTACGCCAAGAATTTTGACAATTGCGTGGCGTTCGGTGCCGAGTTTGTTGGGGACGAAAACAACATCCATAACATTGACGAACGCATCGAAATTGAGAAAATGCTCAAGGCAACCGAGATTATTGTTCATGCCTTAATCCGTTTAAACAGTCACTAAAAATAGGCGGAGACCTTCTTTTAGCAAAGAGGGTCTCTTTTTCTTGCAAAAGCTTCGCTTGCAAAAACAATTTCCATAATCGGAAGGAAATTCGGGTGACCTAATGGAATTAGTAACAAGATGCACACATCAAAATAAAATTAGGAGGTACTAGAAGTATGGCAAAACGCGGTATGAAAATTGAAGATCTTCTGAACATCAAATGGGCCGGAGATCCACAAATTTCCCCGGACGGTAAGAAAATCATCTATGTCGGCACCTACATTGACCCAGAAACCAAGTCGTACGAATCCAAATTGTGGCAAGTTCCTACCTGCGGTAAAGGGAAACCCACTCCGTTTACCAATGGCAAAAATGATTCTTTCCCCCGTTGGTCTCCTTGCGGCGGCAGTGTGGCCTTTGTATCCAATCGTAGTGGTGAACCTCAGATTTGGGTTTTAGAAAACGGCGCCGGCGAAGCACAGCAATTGACCACCATGCGGTATGGTGCCAATAACCCGGTTTGGTCGCCGGACGGCAAAAAAATCGCCTTCATCGCTCGTATGGATGTTAAAGATACCGATGATGTCATGTGCACCCCGTTGCCGAAAAAAGACAAAGAAGCCCTAGCTTCTCAATACAAAGACAAAGCCAGAGTGATTGAGCGCATCCGTTATAAAATGAACGGTATGGGTTTCCTCGATACCGACAAATACGCTCATATTTGGGTGATGGACGTCAAAGGTGGCACCCCCAAACGCATTACCACCGGTGATTACAACAATGGTAGTATTGCCTGGTCTCCCGATAGCAGCAAAATCGCCTTTACCAGCAACCGTTCGGTAGATCCCGATATGGACGGCTGGAAAAACGATGTATATGTGGTTTCCGCGGAAGGCGGCGAACCGGTAGCCATTACTCACGAAGAAGGGTCCTTTATGGGTCCTGTTTGGGGACCTTGCGGAACCCACTTAATCTTTGCCGGCAGCGACCGCAAATTTGCCGGTGCTACCCATGCTAAGATTTATCATGCACCTGCCGACGGCAGTAAACCGGCGGAGAACATCCTCCCGGCGGATTTTGATATTCCCATTGGAGATACCGGCGCTTCCGATTGCCGCATGGGCAACAGTGGAAACGGTTTTGTCTTTGATAAAGGCAGAGCGGGCATCTACTTTCAAGCACATTATCATGGTTCCACCCATATCTATTATATGGACGTGAAAACCCAGAAGATTCACCAAGTTACCGAGGGCAAACGTCAGATTTTTGCGTATGATTTCAGCGAAGATCGCAAAATGGTGGCGTTGGGCTGGGGCGACACACCCAATATTACCGAAGTTTCTGTGCTGAACCTGGAAACCAAAGAAGAGATTCAATTGACCGATATGAACTCTCATATCACCGATGAAATCGAAATCGTGGTTCCCGAAGAGTTCTGGTACAAAGCGGAAGATGGCTGGGATGTTCAAGGGTGGTTGGTGAAGCCGGTAGGTTGGAAAGAAGGACACAAATACCCCATGGTGGTTGAAATCCATGGCGGACCACATACCATGTATGGCTTTGGCTTCTTCCATGAATTCCAAGTTTTGGCTGCCCAAGGATATGCTGTATTGTATGTGAACCCACGAGGTTCCCATGGCTACAGCCAAGAGTTTGTCTATGCTTGCATTGGCAACTACGGCCGCAAAGATTACACCGACATTATGACCGGTGTGGATGTGGCCTTAGCCAAATGGGACTGGATTGATGCCGATCGTTTGGGCGTCACCGGAGGTTCCTATGGTGGATTCATGACCAACTGGATTGTTGGACACAACGATCGTTTCAAAGCCGCTGCGACCCAACGTTCTATTACCAACTGGATGAGCTTCTTTGGCTGCTCTGACATTGGCTACACCTTTACCGAGAACGAACTCAATGTATCTCCGTTTGGTGGAGTGGATGAACTGTGGGATTTCAGCCCCTTGAAATATGTGGAGAACATCAAAACCCCGTTACTGATTATCCATAGCGAGCAAGACTATCGTTGCCCCATGGAACAAGCAGAACAAATCTTCATCCAACTCAAAAAACTGGGTCGTGAAGTTCGTTTCTGCCGTTTCGATGGCGCAAACCATGACTTATCCCGTAATGGCAAACCAACCCTTCGTTTAGATCGCTTGAACCATATTGTGAAGTGGTTTAACGAGCACATTGATGTGACACCCATAGCCAAATAAGATTGCCTTGCAAAAGCGAGCCCTCCTTTGCTCTACCGAGCATGGGAGGGTTTCTTTCGTGAAATGTCGCAAAATTGTCATTTGACAAGCTGGGAGAGAATATGCAAAAATGAGACATTGCAACCACAATGAAAGCAGGCGATTCCAATGAATTTCTCGTTTCTATGCCGCAAACGCGGAGTATCTCTGTTTTTGGCATTAACCATTCTTATTGTTACGGTCTTTCCGCAGCCACTTATAGCTGCAACCTTCGATGAAGGCAGCATACGGTTAGGCTTTATCTTTAACGTAGCCGATCCGTTAGGCGAAGTCGATGCTTCCGACGGCGCTCTTAATTACGTTTCTCCCGACTGGTTCGGGCTCGATTGGAACGGGCGCTTGGTCGTATATGAAGAAGCGGATGTGGAGCTGGTTCGACAATTCCATTTGCGTGGAATCAAGGTCGTACCCTTTTTATCCAATAGTTATAACTTTGATTTGGGCGTCATTGCATTGAACAATCGTGAGCAATTGGCGGAAGACATTGCTGCAGCAGTGAAACAATACAATCTCGATGGTGTGAATTACGATATTGAAAACGTAGGTCCGGATGAAAAGGATTTACAAACCGACTTCGTGCGCCTGCTAAAAGAGAAGATGCCCGATAAGCATATTAGTGTTTCTTTGGTTGCCAATCCACACAACTGGAATGGTGGTTGGCACGGAAGTTATGATTACCCGAACTTAGCGAAATATGCTGACCATATTGTGCTCATGTCCTATGAGCTCATGTTTTATACTCGCTATAACGGGA
>CALCNS010000292.1 GCA_937897315.1 uncultured Bacillota bacterium | reverse complement strand
ATATTCATTAACAAAATGGAGAATGAGACCCCTTCTGGATATCCACCCCATAAGCGAATTAAAATAGTGATGAAGCCACACCCAAAGCCATAGATCCAGCGTCCGGTTGAGGTGGATGGAGAGGTCACATAATCGGTCGCCATGAAAATCGCTCCCAACATGACACCACCCGCTAACAAGTGGAATAACCCGGAGTTTAGACCATCGACTCCGAAAATACTTCCTAAAATAAAGACGGTTCCCAGGTAAGCCAAAGGAATACGGTAATCGATTAACTCTTTATAAATGAGGTAGATACCCCCAGCTAGCAATGCCAACGCTGAGGTTTCGCCGATGCTGCCACCAATGAAACCGATAAACATATCCCACAATAAAGGCAGTGTTGCTGTATCGGGAACTCCCGCTTTCGCAATGGCCAGCGGAGTAGCGGTCGCAATGGCATCCATGGGTGTAACCCATGCTACCATTTGACTGGGCCAAGCAGCCATGAGCATGGCTCTGGCAGCTAGGGCTGGGTTCATGAAGTTCTGTCCAAGGCCCCCAAACACCTGCTTGACAATCGCAATGGCAAATGCTGCTCCTACCACACCAATCCATAACGGAGCAGCTACCGGTAAATTCATACCCAATAACAACCCAGTTAAGACTGCCGATCCATCCGAAATGGTAACTTTTTTGTGCATGAGCTTCTGAACAACAAATTCAGTGAGTACGGCAGAGAGGACACACAAAACCATATGCAATAACGCTCTCATTCCAAAGAAAACAACCCCAGCCGAGGCAGCCGGTATTAAAGCCAAAACCACCGTGAACATAATCTTCTTAGTTGTCAGGGGCGAACGAATATGCGGAGGCGCCTGAACTATGAGTTTCATTTCATCCATTTCCTTCGCTCCTTTCTATTTCTTCTGCTCGGCTCTTTTGGCCATGACATAGTTCTTCCCAATTCTCATATAATGTAAGAGGGGAATCTTTGCGGGGCAAACGTAAGCACAAGCGGAACATTCGCGACAATCGAGAACGTTGAAGTTCTCAAGACCTTCGGTATCACCTATTTTTGAATACTTGGCCACTTGATGAGGAACCAGATGACAAGGGCACGCCTGAACACAAAGACCACAATGAATGCATTCGGTCATTTCGCCATGGTTCACTTGCTCTTGCGTCAAAACCACAAACCCGTTGTTTTGCTTGGTAAGAGGAATGCCGGTATGATACTGAGCAAACCCCGTCATTGGCCCGCCCACTACGACACTTCCGGGAATTCCAGCGTATCCTCCAACTGCTTGTAGCGCATCTTCGATTTTTGTACCAACCCGGACAAGGAAATTACCTGGTTTTCCTACAGCTCCGGAGAATGTCATAACTCTTTCGATAAGAGGTTTTCCGGTTTGTAAGGTGCGCCCAATCGCCCACGCTGTAGCTACATTGGCAACCACCACACCTACATCATGAGGTAGCCCCCCAGTGGGTATTTCACGGCCTGTTACCGCATAAACAAGTTGACGCTCTTCTCCTTGAGGATACTTCGGTACTAGCGGAACAATATCGATTCCCTTTTCCGCAAGCATCTTTCCGTGAAGTGCTTCAATTGCACCTTCCATGGTGATTTTTACCCCAATATATGCATGAGTCACGCCCAAAACCTTCATCATAGCGCGAATACCCAAAATCATGGTTTCGGTTTCCTCAATAATAACTCGTTGATCGCAAGTCAAATAAGGTTCGCACTCGACACCGTTAATGATGAGCATTTCTATTTTCTTATCGGCAGGAGGTGCTAGCTTCACAGAAGTCGGAAAACCAGCTCCGCCTAACCCAACGATACCTGCATCTTTGATCATAGTGCGAATCTCATCGGCAGACATATTGTCCAAAAACCGAGGCCCGGAGATATCCTCTGCAGGGGTATCTTGAAAATCGTTCTCAATGGTGATAGACATGGTTTTTGACCCTAAGGCCGAATCTACCATAGCGATGGATTTCACTTTACCTGAGACACTGGAGTGAACCGGAGCACTGACATAGGATTGGCTATCACCAATCTTTTGACCCATTTTGACCAAATCGCCAACTTTGACCAATGGTGTACAGGGAGCACCAATATGTTGCTGCATCGGTATCACAACTAGTTGTGGTGGATTCATGACTTGAATGGGATCTAATGCGGTAAGCTTGGTTTTAGGTGGATGAATACCTCCACGAAATGTTTTTAAGCGCATAAAAAGTCACCTCTTATTGAGTTTATCCGTTCTTTTTTTCGCTAAATGGCTTTGTACCACGTTCATTATACCACAAAACATATCACATATTACAACATAATTTTCACAAAGTTTAGCAGGAATTTGTCTTTTATTCATCGTTGACCAATAACTGGTGAAAATAATGACGGAGAATATAAAGATGACGTGGTAGCTCCACATTCATGATGCGTTCTCCATTTGTAACGTCAGACCATTGTTGAAGACTCTTTATGGTATCTTGCCAAAGTTCTGTTTGCTCCTGTGTAGGAAAATCATACTGGGTATTTATAATCGCTTGTAACTCTGTTTGAATGGATATTGCGTCCTGAGATTCGCTATAGAGTTTACTTGCTAAGGCGTCAAAGCTAGATACCGCTTTTGCAAAAGCATAGAAATCGTGCTCAGCGGAAATGGGCTCTGTGTGTTGAGAAACCCAATTCCATTCGATGGGGTAGGCATCGTCAAACCCGTTTTGTTCTGCAAATTCCAAAAAATCCTCTGCCACATCAGAACTGCGATACGGTCCTATAAAAAGGATGGCTCCATTAGAAACTCGATCAGACCAAATTTCCAAACCCTCTGCACGATAGTCTTGGCTTTCTTGCTCAATCCACTCGATGTCCGTACTAAATGCCAATTGTAATCTCCACCAAGTAAACACGGAGAAATGGGCTTTGTAGGGTTCATTTACGATACTCGGTTTCGGTTCTGGAATAGTGGATTCAGAATTTGGTTTTGGT
>CALCNS010000291.1 GCA_937897315.1 uncultured Bacillota bacterium | reverse complement strand
CGCCATCGACGATACAGTAGTTTTGGTCTCCGGTTCTTTTGATATCGACCACCGAGGTCAAGTAATACCCGCAAGCGGCTACCATAAAGCGGCCCATTTCTAAGATAATTTTTCCGCCGAAGGTCATTTGCTGCAGTTTTTGGTGCAATTGTAGTAGTAGGGTCTTCTCTTGCTCGGCTTCTTCCGGTTCAAAATACGATACATACAGCCCGGGTCCATATTCCAAGACAGGAATCGGGTGATGGATGAGCTGCTGCAACCGGTGACAAACCGCATCGAGTTCATTCAGCTCTTTTTCGATGAAGGTAAATTTCTTTTTTTGTGTGCCCGAATAATATTGGATACCATGGAAATGGAGGGTGGGATGCGCGAGCAAATCTTGCAATAGGCGTATTAGGGTGGGTTCGTCCATGCCAAACTGGTTCCCACTGCTGAAGCGAAAGAGAAGGTTCAGTGGGGTGCTAGCTTGTTGGCTGTACTCTTTCAGTATTTCGTATTGGTGCTCCGATTCTATGGTATAGGTGATTTGGGCATCATAGGTGCGAATCACGCGCGCCATTTCTTCTTTTTCTTTGTAGACCCCCGATAACACGATACGGTTGGCAGGAATTTGGGCCTTTTCGCAAAGGGCAAATTCCCCGGGAGAACACACTTCAAAGTGTTCTACCAGGGGTAACATGGGTTTCACGAGGAAGGGGTTGGCTTTCATGGCGTAACACAATTCGGCGGTGTTGCCTAAAAGTTCACGAATGTATTGTAGTCGTGAGGTTAAGGCATCCAAGTCGAACAGGTACGCCGGTGTGCCGTATGCTCGTGCGATGGTTTCAAAAAGATGTTGCTCCATGCTATCTGCTCTCCAATTGCTTCTTTAAGGCTTCTCGGTCGATTTTGCCGTTTTTGTTTAAGGGGAAGGTGTCGAGCGCGTGAAAAACATGAGGGATCATGTAAGGGGGGAGTTCGGTTTTGAGGAACTGCAAAAGGGTGTCTTTTTCGCAGTCGCCTTCATAGAATACGACGATTTTTTGTTTGTCGTGTTGGTAAAGGCAGCAGGCGCGCTTTAGAGTGGGGATTTTGTCGAGGCAGGCCTCGATTTCGCCCAGTTCGATGCGTTGACCCATGTGTTTGATTTGAAAATCCTTGCGGGAAGCAAAGCAAAGTTCCTCTTGCTCGTTATAGTAAGCCAGGTCGCCGGTGCGATAGATGACCTCCAGGTAGTGAGGGTTTAGTGGGTTTTGCACGAAGGCGTTGGCAGTTTGTTCGGGGTTGTTGTAGTAGCCCAAGGCCAAAGCGGTGCCCGAGACGCAAAGTTCGCCTTTGATGTGGGGCTCTGTGATGAGCTGGTTGCTTTCGTCCAGCAAGAAGACGCGCTCGTTGGGGAAGGGTTTCCCCATGGGTAGCACATCCCCGGGTTGGAAGGGACGGTCGATGATATAGTAGGTGCAGTTGCAGGTGATTTCGGTGGGCCCGTAGAGATTGACGAAGGTTGCTTTAGGGTAGGCGGCCTGCCAAAGGTTGAGGTGTTTTATGGGCATGGCCTCACCACTGAACAGCACTTTGTTGATGTTGGGAGGGATTTTGTATTCGAAGGCGCGGAAGGTTGTGAGGAGGCAGAGAGCGGAAACGGCCCAGATGAGCGTGGTGACGCGGTGCTCGCTTAGGTAGTCGAGCAGTTGGGTGGGGTTAGAGAACATGGTGCGAGGGATGAGGACCAGGGTGGCACCGGTTTTGAGGGTGGAGTAGATGTCTTTTACGGAAACATCGAAATCGAAGGGGGCTTGGTTGCCCAAGATGTCTTGTGATGTGATGTGGAAGAGGTCGGTAAAGTATTCCATGAAGTCGATGACCGAGCGGTGGCTGACGAGCACGCATTTGGGGACCCCGGTGGAGCCCGAGGTGAAGTTGCCATAGAGGGGGTCGATGTCCAGGGCTTGGCTGCGACGGGCTTGCAGGAGGTGGAGGTTGGGTGGGGTCTGGAGGAGGGTTTCGAGGGTGAGGATGTCGCCTGAGAAACCTAGCTGCTGGGCTATGGGGAGATGCTTTTCGTCGGTGATAAGCACGGGGGCTTGCAGTGTATGCAAGATCTGGCGCAGGCGGGCTTGGGGTTGCCTGACGTCGAGCGCGACGTAAAAGCATCCGGCTGAAACAATGCCCATGAATGCACCAACGGTGGCGACGCTTTTTTCCAAGAAGACGGGGATGGGTGAGCCGGCGGGGACATGGCCTGCTAGGGCACTGCCGATGGTGTGGGCACGGTGTAGCAACTCGCTGAAGGTGCACGAGGAGGTTTCGTCGATGAAGGCGGTGCGGTGCGGGATGTGTTTTGCCGAGCTTTCCAAATACTCCAAGACGTTTTTAATCAAGTTGCCACCCTCTTCGTTTTCTCTGCTCAAAAGTACCGCATGTCAATTCCATAGTAGCATATGCTTTTCCTGTATAAAAAACAGGGTTGTGTAGGTTTTTTTTACCAAAGAAATTTCGTTTGCGAAGAACCTCGGCAAGTGTTACAATTATGGTAGATTTACCAAAGGGGTCAGACCCCATTGGGAAAAATTTAAAGGGTTAGGGACTGTCCCCAATGTGGAAAAAACGAAAGGATGATGCAAGATGCCCAAGTTGGAAGTAGGTCACGTAATCCCGGACTTCACCGTTAGAACAGCCGCCCGTGAGAATCTCTCGTTGCATGCCATGCTCAAGGAGCAAAAGAAGACCGTTTTATGGGTGTTGCGCTACATTGGCTGCACCACCTGCCGTTACGATGTGGACATTATTTCCAAGAATTATGACAGATTCCTGGCCAAAAATGCGCAAGTGCTGGTGCTCATGCAGAGCGATCCGGCCATTGTGCGTCGTGATTTGACGGGGTATGACTATCCTGTGCAGATTATCTGTGACCCCGAGCAGAATATTTACCAAACCCTAGAGATTCCAGCCGCCCCGGACCGAGACCATTTTATATCCAAGTCCATTGGCAACATGGCTAAGCTGGCAGCTCGCATGGCTGTGGTAAAAGCATCCGGTTTTGTGCACGGCGACTATGAGGGTAATGAGCAGCAATTGCCGGCACTCTTTATTTTGGACGCAGATGGCAAAGTGCTGCATTCACATTACGCCGCACACTTTATCGATATGCCTTCGCTAGAGGAAGATCGGAAGAGCGTCGTGTAGGGAAAGAGTGTAGATCTCGGTGGTCG
>CALCNS010000290.1 GCA_937897315.1 uncultured Bacillota bacterium | reverse complement strand
ATTCGGTCTGGTTTGCAATATTTTTTCGTTCCTCATGTGAAAGGGGAACCTCAAAGATTGAGATAATACAAGGAAGCTTGGTCAATCACCACGAATTGTTGAGCAGTATATAATCTTCTGGCAGGTAAGTTTGCCTCACTGACCGCTAATTCCACGTTTTCTGCTTGCATGGCTTCATAGGAACTCAGGACGTGCCTTAATAATTTACCTCCCAAACCCAATCCGGAATATTCCGGAAGAATACCAAATGCCGAAATAAAACCCTTGGATGGTTCTTCCCAACTACAAAGAGCTAGTCCTGCAGGTTCATCTCTGAACTTTAACAACGTCGAGATGCTTGGATCAAACACGCCAAATCGTCCGGCATATGTCTCCGCTAGGAAGCGTTGGCAACCGATCAAGGTTGTAATATTGTGGTCCCATTTGCTTTCTTCACTACCACGAAACAATTCCACTAACATTTTGGCAGCGGTCTTTGTATAGGTATTCTTCCAAGAGTGCATTTCAATTCCTTCGGCTTCTTCTTTGATATATCCAAAGGGGGCGTCCGCACTCATGAGCAATCGAGGACAATGTTGGAAACTCTTTTGCACCAAGGCTTTTTGTAAATCTCTGCCGAACCATGGTATGAAATCACACCGTATGGTGTGAATTTGAGAGTCTTGCTCGCATAATTGAATCAGTCCTCCGAGCAAATGGCTCAACAAAGTGACAGCGGGTTTTTTGAAGGTAGCATAAGCAAAATCAATTTGACAAACGGGCTCTTTTAAGTGATAGATGAGGAACGCATAAACGGTAGATTGATCGGCTATAATCAAACCTTGATGACTCTCAATGAGGTCACGCAAGTTCTGCATAGTGGATACTTGGCTATAGACCGAGTCTTCCAATCCACGATTGATTTCGCTTAAAAGGGGTTCCAGTCGTAAATCCTGTGGCAGTAATCTAGAGATTTGCATAATATCCATCCAATTCTGTTAAAGTAAGAGAATTCAGGTATGATTTCTGTTCGGTTAGGAGATCCTCCTGCATGGTGAGAGGGATAATATAGAAAAGTAGGGATTGATTTGAGAGAAGATGTAGTCTACAGCATTGAAGAGCGGTTGCAAATACGTCGTGATGCCGAAACGATTTTAGAAACAGCAGGTGTTGGTTCTGGTTCCGTTACCTTAGTGCAGGGAGCCTCGATGTATCACCTTATTAGTGTGCTACTGAAAGCCGGGGTGCCTTTATCGGCGACAACCTATGACTTGGCAGATTTTCAACTGGCTCACATCAGCAAGTCACAGCAAAACTTGCTGCGATTGACGGATGACGAAAAGGTCACCCGGGTTTTTGAACCGGAGAACGGATTGGTCTTACGTTTTCCAGAAACGGTGGGTCAAGCTCCGGTTTTGTATGTCAGCGTAAAAGCAAGACCGGCATTAAGTAGCTTGAAATTATGTCAGTTTCAGTTGCCGGAGTGGTTTTCACCGGTAGAGTACCATTTAGCTTTTTTAGACTCAGAAGAATTTACTGTTCGTCAAGAAGAGGTAGAGAAATATTTGCTAAAGCAAATGCTAGGAGAAACTACTCCTCCCGAAGTGTATAGTTATTTGAGCAAAGGTATTGGACTAGTGATACATGTAGCACCAAAAACATTTTCTTACCGCTTTCCTGAGTTTACCCTGGAACACGTTGCTCATTGGCCAATGGACGAATTACAGAACGAACTGGAAGAAATGATGCTGAGGTTGCGACAGTATCGCACTTTCTCAGAAGATAGGTAGGAGGTGATGTAGATGAACTCAGTGAATCGAGAAAAACTAAGTACGTTAATAAAGGCTAGATATCCGCTTCTTTATATCCCATCTTGGGAAGAAAAACGCATTGTCGATACGTTACACGAAGTCGCAACCTCAGGATCGGTTGGAAAGGTTGTCTATACTTGGACCGTTGCCACGGGCTTAACGCGGAAAGGACTGGAGCCGATTCCCAATACGGTGCAACCCTTATCTGCTTTGGAATTTGTGGAGCGATTCGACAGGCCGGCCATCTTTATCTTCTTGGATTTTCATCCCTATTTGGATGCAAAAAACGTGACCGCACGTAAACTGAAGAACTTAGCAGGGAAGATTAAGC
>CALCNS010000289.1 GCA_937897315.1 uncultured Bacillota bacterium | reverse complement strand
GCTCTTGAATTAAAGGCATCGATGCATACCCGCCACCAAAACTTAGCAAGCCAATTTGGAAAAAGCTAAGGAAAAGCTTTTGATAAATCAACGAAAACTCACACTCCAAGCTTTAGCACGAATCCATAAGCGATCGCTTAATGAGAATAGAGCCGCACAGAGCAATACCCATACAACATTCCAATGTAATACTACCATAGCAAACAAACCACTTGCCATGATGATTGATGACTGGATGCGATGCTCTACAAAAATACTGTGAGCCATGGTTAATGTGACATCTAAAACAACGGCTGCCACTCCTGCTTGCATACCCTTTAGCAGAAAACCAAGGAGCAAATTGCTACTGAACCAACTATAAGCAAATGATATGAGGGTTAGGGTTAGAAAAGGAGGCAAAATTGTACCTACTATTGAGACAAGAGCTCCCGAAATTCCGGCGACATGGAAACCAGCTATAATGGACGCATTTACAGCTAATGGTCCTGGAGCAGATTGAGCAATTGCGGTCAGATTAAGCATTTCCTTTTCTTCCATCCAATGGTAACGGTCCACAAAACGTTCCCGCATAAGAGGAACAATGACACAACCCCCACCAAAAGTACAAGCACTTAATGAAAAGGTTGTTTGAAATAGCTTCCATAATAAAGATGCACGATGTTCCATTTCTTCGCCTCCTTGCACAGTATACACCTTGCCAAAATATAAGTAAAATAGTATAATACTATTGATTACATAATCCATGGGTTATGAAGGAGGTAGACCATGACATTAAGACACCTTAGAATCTTCGTTCGAGTATGTCAAAATCAAAACGTTACACAAACAGCGAAAGATTTGCATCTTTCACAACCCGCAGTCAGCCAAGCGATTCGAGAATTGGAAGAGTATTACCAAGTTTCTCTATTTGATCGAATCTCTAGAAAACTTTATATCACAACTGCTGGAGAGCATCTACTGACAGAAGCTTTATTCTTATTGGATCGTTTTGACCAAATGAATCGTACGATGAAAGACTGGGATTCTAAGGGTGAGATAAGAATTGGCTCGAGCGTCACAATTGGGTCAGAACTCATGCCCACTTTGGTCTCTAAATTCCAGAACTCACATCCCAATTTATCTATATATGTCCACATCAACAGCTCGGATGCCATTGAAGAAGCATTGGTCAATCATCAGTTAGATATAGCCCTAATAGAAGGAACGATTCATTCACCCCTTCTGTCTTTCGTCGATTTTTTTGAGGACGAGTTGGGCGTTTATTGTGCAGAAGATCACCCTTTAGGTAACAATACGGAGATCACTCCCGACATATTGAGAGCGGAAAAACTACTATTGCGTGACCGAAAAAGTGGAACTAGAGAAATTGTCGAAGCTGTTTTACAACTTGAGAAACACCAAATTCAGCCTTATTGGGAAAGCACGAGTACCCATGCGCTGCTTCATGCCGCACAACAAGGATTAGGTGTTGCGATTTTATCGAAATTTATGGTAGCAGGTTATACTCATCATACCGGTCTAGTTTCTCTAAATATGCCACAGTTTCCACTCAAACGTCCCTTTCGAATCGTCTATTTTCGCGAAAAAACTCTTCATGAAACATTGGCCGATTTTATTCAATTATGCCATCAGATAACCAATCTACCCGGTGCTATATCATCAATTGAAGACTCCCAATGAGAAATCCTAATATTGCTCCAAACCAGGTAATTGCCTTTAATTCACGCCCCGCTACAGCTAGAGTTAGTTTCTCCAGTTCGCCCAAAGGGAACTCATTCAATTTCCTTTCGACCATTTTCGAGACATCGAGCAAATCCAACCCTGCAGGGATCGCTTTCGTTAGTACGGATTGAAGCTCATGAGCCATTCTTGTGAAATCATCCTCATCAGGATGTGCCCCGCCAAGGAAGGGCACTAGTGGGTAACGCAACAATCGATCCATGATCCGTTGTATGAAAGCTTCAATATTGTCTTTTTTTTGCTGAAAATCCAGCCAATCATGCCAATGTAGTTTTAAAAAACCGGCAATAGAGGTTGTTTCACATGGTATCTGAATGGACTCCAACATTACCTGATAAGAGCGTTTTGTCAATTTTTCCACCAAATGCCTTCCCCATTGACGCAACATTTGCATTTGATTTTCTGAGCTGAACCAAAGGATAATCTGCTCAAACCATTGCATGACGGCTTCTGTTTTAAATATGCCTTCTTGAGAAAAGCCCCATTTTTGTATTGGCTGATCGCATTGAAGGAGTAGCCAATCCACTACCTTATTGTTTAACTCAACTTGATGTTCTGGGTCTGCCAACCATGTTCTTGCCTCCGTTATGGATGTTTGTAGCATGCTTCTCAGTCGCTCTGGTGATAAAAAAGAAGCAATGAGACTTAACGACCAATGCTGGTTCATCAATTTTTGCAGAATGGGCATGAGCTGTAACAATAAATCTTCGTGATTCAACAGACCGATTAGTAAAGAGTTCAGATATTCCGGGTGGGATTTTAGGTGCTCGGCCCATGTCTCCAAACGGGCTTTATCCAATAAACTATTGAATGTTTTTTGTTCTGTCTCCCATTGAGCAAGCATCTGTTCGTATCTTTGCCTATACCGTTGCAATTCTAACGGTTGCCCCTGCTTAGAAATAGACATCCCAATCCGGGGAATGATTCGGTCCATTAACGCCTCAAGATTTTCTTGTTCCGGCTTTCTTTGAAGTATAAGGGATAACTCTCTTGCTATATATTCTAAGATACTCTGCTCCAATTGAGAGTTTTTCCATTGAAGCACCTGGTTCGATAAGAAAGAAGAGATAGATAGTGAGAAGGATTCAATCTTCTCTGGCTCCAAAAAATTCTCAAAGACTTGGTAAAGGGACTGTTCTTTTCGCTCAATTCCTTCCCAGTAATCCTGTAGTATTTTAGCAATTGCCGTTCTCACGTCAGTGTCAGATATGGTTCTCTTAATTTCCTGCTCATTAATCAACTGCTCTGAAATAACCGCTCCAACCTTATTTGCTATTTCACCTCTTCTGGTAGGTAATAACCCAGGAGTAAAGGGTATTGGCAATTTCCCAATATACCATTTTTTATACGGTCGAAACAACATTTTAATAGCTAACCAATTGGTTATATAACCGATAATAGCTCCCATCAGCGGTGGAAGGAGCCAAAGAAAACCGGGAAAGTCATCTAGCCATTGCACCATACAATTCCACCTCTTCAGTATAGATTCATACTGAATAAAACTAACACAAACAGAATCAAGAGTCAAGGCACACCAATAATAAGAAAAAGAAACGCCTCTGTTAACATCACAGAGGCGCTTTTAGTGCTTTCTTATGGGCTTTATTCTTTTTCTTCACAGTAACTGCCATTCTCGATACCTACCGGCATATGAACATAATAACGGCTGGTATAGTTTGGCACGTTCAGAGTAGAGTAGTTTTGCTCGAACATATGCACGAGTTCCCATGCTTGTCGATCATATGCTTCCTTGTCTTTCCAAGTGTCTCGCGGCTCTAGAATCACATCGGGCACACCGGGGCATTGGGTTGGCACATTGACACGGAAAATATGGTTGGCCTTGTAGGGAACATCATCCAATGTTCCATTTAATGCTGCGGTAACCATAGCACGGGTATATCTTAAAGAAATACGATTCCCTTCACCATAAGCTCCACCAGTCCATCCGGTATTTAACAAATATACTTTTGTTTGATGAATATCAATCAGTTCACCCAACAACTTGGCATAGACATGCGGAGAGCGCGGTAAGAATGGAGCACCAAAACAAGAGCTAAATGTCGCTTCGGGTTTTACGATACAGATCGGAAGAGCACACGTCTGAACTCCAGTCACGTTTCGGAATCT
>CALCNS010000288.1 GCA_937897315.1 uncultured Bacillota bacterium | reverse complement strand
ACCAAGGTCGGCATTCCCAACGTGTCCATTCCAAGGTGCCATCCTCACTAATATAGGGATCCTTATCCGAGCTCGAGATTTCTCCTTGCAGAGCTTTGGCATGTACGTCTCTCCATTTTTGAGGGAGATTGGGCATCACTTCATAATGATGTTTGCCTATGATGTTTTCGTCGGTGATTTTGTAATCTACCATGTAGCATTTGCTCACGTACAAGTATTTTAAGTCTTTATCATGCACGGCAACTGCACCACGGTTGTGTTCAATAATATAGCGCATTAAGTCGTGCGAGTGTATTAACGCCCGCTCCGCTTTCTTTTGCTCGGTGACATCGTTTAAAATGCAGTGCGTTTGCTTAAAGGAACCATCTGTATTGTAGCCAATACTTCCTTCAAACGCGATGTATAAACGCTCTCCATTTTTGTTAAGCATTTCAAACTCACTGTGAATGTGCCCTAGGGATTTGAACAACGAAAACCGTTTCTTATACGCCTCAACATATTCTGGGCAGAGGAATTCACCAAACCAATGACCCAGCACTTCCTCTTTGCGGTAGCCAAATAAATCGAGCCATTTTTGGTTGACATCGATGAAATACCCATTCATATCCAGCGATTGGTAGCCAAGCGGGGCTTTCTCGAACAACATTTGGAATTTCTCTTCACTTTGCTTGAGTTCTCTGGTGGTTTCTTCTACTAGTTTTTTTAGCAGTTCCTGCTCGTTTCTTTTGCGTGTATTGGCTTCGCTAATCTTTAGCATCGCCCGAATCTGTGCCTTGAGTTCGCTTTCGTCTATGGGTTTCGCCAAAAACGCATCTGCGCCACAAGCCAACGCTTGAATTCGGCTCTCTTTGTTGCTCTTAATGGCCGTGACAAAGACTACCGGGATTTCATTGCAGCGTGGATCGGCTTTGAGTTGTCTACACACTTCATAGCCATCCATGCCGGGCATAATCACATCGAGCAAGATGATTTCGGGTAATTCCTGTCTGGCAAGTTCCAGCCCTTTGGCCCCGGCTTGTGCGGTGAGCACCACGGCCTTAGGGAAAGACTCTTCGATGAGGGCTTTGAGAATGGTGAGGTTGTCGAGGTTATCATCAACGGCTAGGATTTTGATGACCTTACTTTCCATAAAGCACCTCCTGAATTCTCTCATAGAAGTCTTTGGCGATGATCGGCTTGGCAATAAACGCATCGAATCCGTACGATAAAATCGCTTCGCGGTCCTGCAACATGGCACTGGCAGTTAAGGCAATAATGGGAATGTGCTGCAAGGTACGCATGGCTCGTATTCGTTGGAAGGCCTCAATGCCGCTGATATCGGGTAAGGCAATGTCCATGAGGATGAGGTCGGGTACTTGCTCCACCGCCAGTCGTATGCCTTCGGTGGCATCCATGGCTTCTAGCACCGTGTGGTGTTCCGAAAGCAGGGCTCGTACGGTAATCATGTTATCGGGGTGGTCTTCTACAACCAGGACCACCGGTTTTCCCGTAGGTCGGCTTGGGCTTCTTACCGGGGCTTCCGGTTCCGCCGGTTGTGGGGTCAGCATATTTCGAATCGCCTGTTGCAACTCCGCGTATTTTATATCACCCTTTTGAATGAGTTGGTGAATATTGTTGCGTTTTAGGAACGTGAGCTCTTCTTTGGTAATGTGTTTGGCGGTGAGTATGAGCACCGGCACCCGAGCCGTGGCATCGGCATTGCGCAAGATTTCCAGCACTTTAAACCCATCTACATCGGGCATCATTAAGTCCAAGACAATGGCATCGGGAATG
>CALCNS010000287.1 GCA_937897315.1 uncultured Bacillota bacterium | reverse complement strand
CAAAACCTACACTAAAAATTTCAATAAAAACATCACGTTACCTGCCAATGCAAGGAATCTGCGTGTTAGTTTAGAGACACGATTGCAAAAATTGGAGGAGTACAACGACACCTTACCGATTCACATCATGGAAATGAACGATCGCAGTTTAGGTGTTATTACCAGTGGGATATGTTATCAATATGTCAAGGAAGCCCTTCCCCACGTTTCGGTTCTGAAAATCGGCTGTACGAATCCATTACCCATGAAACTAATTAGCCAATTCGCAGAGTCGGTTGAAGAGTTATGGGTAGTCGAAGAATTAGAACCTTTCATGGAAATGCAAATCAGTGCTGCCAGCATTCCCTGTATCGGAAGTTCCGGGTGCATTCCCTTCTATGGGAAAGAGCTCCTTCCCAAAATTGGCGAATTATCCCCTTCCATTCTTAGAGAGAAGATTCTTGGAGTTCCCCCTACTCAGGCGATTGAAGTGCCGGAATCGCCAATTAGACCTCCAGTGCTTTGTCCTGGTTGTCCGCATCGAAGTGTTTTCCACACATTACGAGATTTAAAAGCCATCGTCACCGGTGATATTGGTTGCTACACCTTGGGTGCCCTTTCCCCACTCGATGCGATGGATACCACTATTTGCATGGGGGCCTCTATTCCGATGGCTTTAGGATTTGAAAAAGTTCATCCTGAGTTGGCTTCTAAGCTAGTTGCTGTGATAGGCGATTCCACTTTCTTTCATTCGGGAATGACCGGATTGGTTGATCAGGTATACAATGGCGGAACGAGCACCATCTTGTTACTCGACAATAGCATCACAGCCATGACTGGACACCAACACCATCCAGGCACAGGAGTTCAATTGAACGGTAAAACCTCACCTAGTTTAGACTATGAAGCAATTATTCGAGCATTGGGAGTTCAGAGAGTGACGATTGTAGATGCTTACGATTTAGCGACTTTGAAGAAAGTCATTAAAGAGGAGATGGAGACCCGTGAACTCTCTGTTGTCATCGTTCAACGTGAATGTGCACTGATTCGAAAAGACTTGACAGACAAATATGAAATTCTCCCTGATAAATGTGTTGCATGTAAAGCATGTTTGCGGATTGGTTGCCCTGCTATGAGTTTCAACGGCAAGCATACGGTTATTGACCGCTCCCTTTGTGTTGGCTGCGGCGTTTGTAGTCAATTATGCCGCTTTGGTGCCATTGTAAAGGAAGTGAAATAGAATGAAGAAGAATATTATTTTAGTCGGTGTGGGAGGGCAAGGGACGATTTTGGCGGCCAAAGTACTCTCTCAAGTTGCTTTGAACATGAAAATGGATGTTAAGATGTCTGAAATCCATGGTATGGCTCAACGAGGTGGTTCCGTTGTAACTCAGATTAAAATCGATGAAAAAGTGTATTCTCCACTCATTGAGATTGGAGAAGCCGATGATATTATTTCATTCGAGAAATTGGAAGCTCAGCGATACATGCCTTTATTGAAACTAAATGGTTCTGTTGTTTACAATGATCAAGAGATTTCTCCTATGCCGGTAGTCACTGGTAAGGCGAAGTATCCTAAGGATATTGAACAAACACTTTTACAGATCACACCGAATGTTCGCAAGATTCCTGCTTTAAAACTAGCTTCGGAGTTGGGTAATATCAGAGTGATGAATATTCTTTTACTTGGCACTGTAGCTGCAACCTGGACAGAGACGCCTATAGAAGTGTGGCTAGATGCTCTGAGAACCGTTATTCCTCCCAAGCACCTTGAACTCAACTTACACGCTTTCCATATCGGATATCAATATAAGGCTTAAGAAAATAACGGTTGGAACCCAAGGTTCCAACCGTTATATCATTTTGCCCGATAACACTCTTTCGGCATTATTCATAAGATATTCTTCATGTTTGCTCAGTCTTTTCAAGGCCTTATCCA
Organism: uncultured Bacillota bacterium; assembly: GCA_937897315.1. Classification (GTDB taxonomy): domain Bacteria; phylum Bacillota; class JAAYKD01; order JAAYKD01; family JAAYKD01; genus CALCNS01. The sequence continues at coordinate 2,773 of CALCNS010000287.1, read as the reverse complement.
GCTTTCTAAAGTCTGTTCCATCCTCTCCATGTGTATCGCTACCAATCAAGTGAACCCTTTGCTCTTCGACCCAACGAATATACTTTCTGCTCTTCCAGAAGTGGTCAAACGCTTCCGCATTAATCTGATAAACTAAATTCCAATCGAGCAATTTATCAATTTCATGCTCCGGATAACGATCCACATGAACAATAATCGGCATTAATTTGCGAACGCTGATGATCTTCTCAATGGCGGTATACACCCAATTTCCCCAAGTTTCCATCGGCATTTCTAATAAAATGTACGAAGTGTTTGGTAAAGTTAATTGTTCTAATCCTAGTAAATCCGGCAAATCACGAAATAGAGTCACTTCTGCTGCTGGAATGACCTCAAGGTTGTATTCATTAAGATATGGTTTCAGTTCACCCCAAGACTGTTCCCTAACACTTAAAAAGTCACTCAATTGCTGCTTCCAGCCATAAAAGTGAGGGGTTGTGACTATGCAATCAATACTCATACTCTGTGCCCAGGAAAGCTGCTTCAAAGAACAAGCCAGTGAAGCACTGCCATGATCTGCTCCTGGCAATAGATGGGCGTGAAAATCTACCTTTCTCACGCCTCTTCCTCCGTTTTGTGCTCTGAGTCACTGTAACTATATCTGTTATACTGATTATACTTGCTATATCTATTGTATCTGTAACGACCCGAATATTTCTCCATGTTTACGTCATTCAAGAGAATTCCTAGAATATTCACTCCTGCTTGCTCTAGTGCAGCTACGGCAGATTGCATAATTTCTTTTCGACTATATCCTTGACGTGCCACTAAAATGAGCCCATGTAACCGACTGGCTAAAACCGCGGCATCTGTGACAACGTCAACCGGAGGTGTATCAATAAATATGTAATCATAGGTTCCGTTTAAATCGGCTAGCAATTTTCTCATCGATTCGGATGCTAAGAGCTCTGCAGGATTGGGTGGTATCGTACCGGCTGGTAACACAAATACATTCTCAAAGGATGTTGCATAAATACAATCCTGTTTGGTGAGGTTCCCTAACCGGTCGCTCAATCCTGGAGTGGAAGGTATTTTCATCAAGCGATGTATACGAGGTTTTCTCATATCGGCATCAATAATCAGAATTCGCGAACCGGTTTGAGCAAACGTGATGGCTAAATTAATACAGCTTGTTGTTTTGCCTTCCTCAGAAATTGCACTCGTAAACACCATTTCCTTACATCCGCTATCACTCAATAGAAACATAAAGTTAGTACGTGCAGTTTTATATGCTTCAACCACAGCAAACGGTGTCTCAGGAGATAAAACGAGATCTAATCTTTCTTTTCTGTTATTGGGAGTTTTGAGATTAATCATCACCGTAACCGCCTTTTCGTGTTGAAGATGGAGAGAAGCTAGGAATAACTCCTAGAATTGGAATAGAAAACAACTCTTTAATATCCTCTTCGGATTTTATCTTGGTATCAAACATTTCCAGCAAGAGAATTGCCATCACAGATATCATAAAACCCAACATCGCACCAATGACAGTATTGAGAACTATATTGGGACCAGACGGCTTGGTCGGTAATTTTGCAGAGTCAATGATTTCTACCGACCCTGCTTTCATCACATTCACAATTTTCTCCGACCCAATATCTAGAAGTGTGTTGGTGATGGCTTGAGCATGCACAGGATTCGTGTTCTCCACAGTAACGCGCATCACCTCAGTATTATTCTCCGCAGAAGCTTTTATCATACCTTTGATTTGTTGTGGGGTATAGCCAAAGTTTGTTATTCGAGCCACTTCACCCAGTACAGAATCACTCTTCAGTAATACCACATACGTGGAAACCATATTTCTGGCTACTGTCAAATCCCCCGTGGTAATCGCTCCACTCGTCCGAGTGTCACTATTGTAGACATACAACGTGGCTTCCGATGTATACACGGGGTCCACAAAGAAAAAGAAAAAGCCAAAGGTCATAACTGCCGCCATAATAATAGAAACAGCGATAATCCACCACTTCTCCAAAAGAATCATGATTAGTTTTCTTAAATCCAATTCCATATTCTACTCCTCATTTCATCGATGTTTGGCTTGGGACTCTCACATTTCGTTTGGGTGATCATTGTCTGCAGCAGATAAGGCCTCCGGATGAATAATGCGGCCCGTTTCAGCAGCACGCATGATGGTCTCAATAATCTCCCGATTATCAGGCCTCTCTTGCAAAGATAGCTTTCTTAGCTGATCTAACATCGTCTGTAAGGTTTCTGTATCAATCGCTCTCTTTTGCGCTATAAAAAGCTTCTCGTGTTTGGAAGCAATCGTTCCTTCATCCGACGTAAGTAATTCCTCATAGAGTTTCTCACCCGGTCTCATCCCCGTTATGCGGATAGGAATATCGATATCCGGCTCATATCCGGAGAACCGAATTAAATCCCTTGCCATATCGATAATTTTCACCGGTTCTCCCATATCTAGAACGAAAACTTCGCCGCCCTTTCCCAAACTGCCGGACTGCAATACCAATTCTACTGCTTCTGGTATAATCATAAAATACCGGGTCATTCTTTCATCCGTGACAGTGACCGGGCCACCTTTCTCTATTTGATTTAAGAAAACTGGTACAACACTGCCTCGGCTACCCAACACATTGCCAAATCGTACCGAGATGAACTTCGTATCTCCCATCCCAACTAAATGATCTACTACCAGCTCTGCAGCTCTTTTACTCGCTCCCATGAGATCGGAAGAGCGTCGTGTAGGGAAAGAGTGTAGATCTCGGTGGTC
>CALCNS010000286.1 GCA_937897315.1 uncultured Bacillota bacterium | reverse complement strand
ATGATCACAAAGTTGCTTTTCTTATCCCCCATCCCCCCTAACAAGGATTCCTTGTCCCCCCTGACGAAGTGTATACTTTAGACCATTTCACTGTCTGTGAAGGGGGTGGCCGTACTGGCTAAGGAAAAGACCAAGTTTGTTTGTCAAAATTGTGGGTATACAACCGGTAAGTGGCTGGGCAAGTGCCCCGAGTGCGAAAGCTGGAACTCGTTTGCCGAAGAGCGCGAGGTTCCGGTGGTGCTAAGCAAAGAGGGCGGTCCGCTGCAAGAACCGTTGCCCTTGTGGCAAGTGGCGTTGCGCAGCGAAGAGCGCAAGCCGGTGGGCATAGAAGAACTAGATCGCGTGCTGGGGGGCGGCTTGGTAGCCGGCTCCCTGGTTCTGGTGGGTGGCGACCCGGGCATTGGTAAGTCTACCCTTATGTTGCAAACCACGCTGCTTTTGGGGCAGGGTAAAACTCCGGTGCTGTATTGGAGCGGGGAAGAGTCGGTGCAGCAAATTAAAATGCGCGCCAACCGCTTGGGCGACATTCCACCCAGTGTCTGGATTCAGTCCGAAACCTGTTTAGACCTCTTGCCGGAACTGCTGCAAAAGCTAAAGCCATCTTGTCTCATTGTAGACTCCATACAAACTGTGTATCGCAGCGATTTAACTTCGGCACCGGGTACGGTGAGCCAAGTGCGAGATATTACCGCGCAGCTCATGCGCATTGCCAAGCAGACGGGCTTGGTGGTCTTTATTGTGGGCCATGTGACCAAAGAGGGCACCATTGCGGGGCCCAAAATGTTGGAACACATGGTCGATACGGTGCTGTACTTCGAAGGCGACCGCAATCATAATTTTCGTATTATTCGGGCGGTCAAGAACCGTTTTGGTTCCACCAACGAAATTGGCGTGTTCGAAATGGCCGAGGGCGGCTTGGTAGAGGTGCGCAATCCATCGGCCATGTTTTTGGCAGAGCGTCCGCTGCAGGACCCCGGTTCGGCAGTGACGGCGTTACTGGAGGGTAGCAGGCCTATTTTGGCCGAGGTGCAGGCCTTGGTGAGCAATACCAATTACCAAAACCCACGGCGTTTGGCCAACGGGTTCGATCATAATCGCATGGCCATGCTCATTGCCATTTTGGAAAAGCGCTTGGGCTACCAAATGGGCATGCTCGATGCCTACATCAACGTGGCGGGGGGCTTGCGCATTAGTGAGCCCAGTGCCGATTTGGCGGTGGTTTTGGCGTTGGCTTCGTCCTACCGCGAACGAGCGGTCGATGCGCAAACAGTGGCAATAGGCGAAGTGGGCTTAACCGGCGAGTTGCGCAATGTGCCGCGGTTAGAGCAACGCTTGCGTGAAGCGGCTCGGTTGGGCTTTCAACGGGCCATTGTCCCAGCTGGGGGTAAGTTGCCCCAGGTGCCGGAGTTGCAAATACAGGTGGTGCATAACATTCAAGAAGCCATTGCGCATGCTCTGAAGGGGGGCTAACCTATGAAATACGGTTATTGGTTGGCCAATGCTTGCACGGCCATGAATTTGGTTTGCGGTATGATTTCGTTGGAGTTCGCAGCCCGTGGGCGGTTTGTGGGGGCAACCTTGGCGGTGTTAGCCGGCATGGTCTTTGACGCGCTCGATGGCAAAATTGCCAGGCTGTTTAGCACTACCGGCAGTGCTTTTGGCAAAGAGCTCGATTCTTTGTGCGACGTGGTCACGTTTGGGGCAGCCCCGGCGTTTTTGTTGTTTCAGGTGTTAGCCCCCCGGCTTCGTTGGCTGGCAGCTCTGGTCGCTTTGGCTTTTGCGGTGTGTGGGGCGATGCGGTTGGCTCGGTTCAATACCAATGTGGCAATACCAGGCAAAGGGTTTACCGGTATGCCCATTACCGGGGCAGGTGGTATGTTGGCGGTGGTATGCCTGCGCCCCAAGCTGCTTACCCCCTATGGGTTGTTGGCTTTTGCAGGCTTGCTGGCTTTTCTTATGGTGAGTACCCTAAAGTATCCCGATTTTAAAGCGGTTCATTTGCCAAAAGAGAACGGTAGGCGGCTGATTTTGTTAGGTTCGCTGTTGGGGTTGGCAGGGTTGTGGTCTCGGTTTGGCAGTGTGGAGTTGGCGATTGTGCCTTTGCTCCTGTATACAGCCAGCGGACCGTTTTATACGTATTATTCTAAGAAGGCGGAGGGCCAAGCATGAAGAACAAACGTTTCCTCATTGCCGATATTGGCAGTACCACCACCAAGGCATTATTGTTCGAGGTGGCAGAACAGGGTGTCAAGCTGTTGGGTGGTGCCGATGCGCCCACCACAGTGGAAGCACCGTTTAACGATGTAAAGTTGGGCTTATTTCAGGCGGTCAGCCGTTTGGAAGCACAGTTACAAATACCCCTTACCGATGAAAAGCATTTTTTGCAGACTCAGCCAAAGGCCCTCGATGGCTTATTGGCCACCAGTAGTGCCGGTGGTGGCTTACAAATGCTGGTGGTGGGTTTAGTGAAAACCATGACCGCCGAGTCGGCCGAGCGTGCAGCGTTGGGTGCTGGGGCGGTCTTGCTCGATGTCATGGCACAGGACGATGGCCTAGAAATGTATGAGCGGGTGGCTCGTATTCGCGAGTTGCGTCCCGATATGATTTTGCTGGCGGGTGGCATAGAAAACGGTGCGCTGCTGGAAGTGGCGATTTTGGTGGATTTACTCACCAAGGCCGACCCTAAAAATCGCTTAAGCAATGCAAAGGTGCCGCTTATTTTTGCCGGCAACTCCGAAGTGCGTCCGTATTTTGAATCCATTGCGCATCCCTTTGATGTGCGTTTTGTCGATAACCTGCGCCCTGCTATGGATAAAGAAAACTTAAACCCGGCGCGATTGGCCATACAAGAGGTGTTTTTGCACCATGTCATGACCCAAGCTCCCGGCTATGCCGAGGTGAATCAACGAGTAACCGCACCCATATTGCCTACTCCTTTGGCGGTAGGTCGCTCCCTGCAGTTGCTGGCCAAAGAGCATGGTGTGAATGTTATGGCCATGGATATTGGTGGTGCCACCACCGACGTGTTCTCGGTGTTTAAAGGCAACTTTTATCGCACGGTCAGCGCTAATTTGGGCATGAGTTACAGTGCTATGCATGTCTTGGCCGAAGCAGGTATCGAGAATATTGTACGCTGGCTACCCGAAAATTTAAGCGAAGAAGAAGTGCGCGATTGGCTACACAACAAAATGCTGCGTCCTACCACCTTACCGGTGACGGCAGAGGCTTTGCAGGTAGAGCAAGCCTTAGCGCGTGAGGCCTTGCGCTTGTCGCTCAAGCAGCACTTTAACTTAACCGTGGCCTTGCGCGGTAACAAACGCGAAGGCGATGCCACCAAA
>CALCNS010000285.1 GCA_937897315.1 uncultured Bacillota bacterium | reverse complement strand
CCGACGGGAAGCCTACTGCACTAAAATGATACATATCACTATAGGTGCCAATCGCATCTCCAATGCGCACATGTCCTTCGTGCATTTGTCCAAAAAGCTGTTTTAACCAAGCTAGATCCTCGGACCAACCTTGCAGTGTCAAGCGTCCAAAGTACCCGTTACCGGCGCAATCTAAGTTTAGCATAAACACAATATTCTCACCTTTATGCGCTTTCACATATGCTTCCGATCCCAGCAACCCCATTTCTTCTTGTGCGAAACCTATGAATCGAATTGTGCGGTCAAGTCTGCCTTTTTGTGTGGCCAATGCTTTTGCAGCTTCCAAGATGACTGCGATGCCCGTTCCGTTATCCACAGCAGCCGGACTGATATCGTGACCGTCGTAGTGTCCACCAATCACGATAATTTCTTCGGGTTTCGTACTACCCTTTATCTCTCCAACCGCATTATAGCTGATGGTCGGGGCAGCGGCATTATTAGACCAGATTTTTAAGGTAATCGGTCCTTGCTTCCCTGCTCTGAGTATTTCCATTCCCGTTTCCAAGGAGATCGAAATCACTGGCACTTCACAGTTTTGACCAAATCTTGCTGAACCGGTCTCGGGTAAACCTCCGCCTTCCCCTCTTAGCCAAATAAAGCCAATCGCACCGGCTTCAATCGCTCTGCCGAGTTTCTCACCACGATGCATGCCTCGATGAAAAAAAGCTGGATTTGCTGTACTGACCATCGCAATGGCACCTTTTAATTGTTCTCGATAATCTGCGTAAGACTGTGGGTCCCCATCTCCAAGATATACTAAGGGTGCTTCCACCATGCCTGCAGGGCAGTTGGGCAACGCAATGCAAGGAAATGCTTTTGAGAATGGTGCGGTCATCTCCAAGGTCGTTTCTTTTCTGGTCCAACCATGACAAGAAAACGATTCGGTCCATGAAGAGTCCACACCAAGTTCCAGCATTCTCTGCACAAGAAAATTACCCGCATCGCGTTCCTCTTGGCTCCCGCCAAAACGCGAACCGTGTTTGGTAACCAACTCCTCAATGAAATCTGCTCCGGCACGAGAGGCATACAGCTCTGCCAAAATTTTGTCATCCATATCTTTCCAAAATTCTCTCAAGTTATTCACTCCTTTTCACTCTTTACCGACCCTTTTCTATATGAAGCTATGGCTTTCCTGCAAAAAAGAAACCGCAGATCTGAATCTTACTTCAGAACTGCGGTTTTTATTATGGAACGATGTTTAAGCGACTTTGTTTTTCTAGATCGAGAATTAAAGACTTTGTGGGACATTTACTAACACAAACCCCACAACCCGTGCATTTATCATAATCGATCACTGCCACATTTTTTAGCTTTCTTGGATTCGGCCAAGAATCGGTCGAAGCATCTTTCACCACATGTATTGCACCATAGGGGCAATTTTTCTCACAGATACCACAGGCAATACAACCAGTTGTACACCCTGTCTTCCTAGTATCGGCACCCGTGTCTTGGGAGGAGCAGTTGACGTGAACCGCAGAGGCTTTGGGAACGACGATGAATAATTGTTTCGGACATTCTTTGACGCACTTACCGCAATTTTGACACTTATCTTCGTCAATGACAGGAATGCCTTTTTCGTTCATCGATATGGCATCAAAGGGACATACCCGAACGCAATCGGCATATCCTAAACAGCCATATGCACAAGACTCGGCTCCACCACCCAGTAAGTTGGCTGCGCGGCAAGTTTCAATTCCGGTATAACTACCTCGTTGATTGCAATCGCCACTACACATTAGAGAAGCTACTTTGACTACGCCTTCCGAAGAAAGCGTTTGACCCATAATTTGACCTACATTAGCTGCGACAGGAGCGCCACCCACCGGGCAAGCATCCACAGGAGCTTTGCCATTGGCTATGGCTGCTGCCAAACCGGCACAACCGGGATAACCACAAGCGCCGCAGTTTGCTCCGGGAAGAGCATTCTGAATCGCTTCAACTTTAGGATCAATTTCAACGGAAAATTTCGAGCTAGCAAATGCCAAAAGTGTACCAAAGGCAGCACCCAAAATTCCCAAAGATGCAATGCTTTGTAACATGTGCGTGCCTCCTACAAAACTAAAATATCTTTAAAGAGTCCCTGGAAACCATAAAAGGCAATGGCCATTAGACCTGCCGTGATAAAGGCCATGGGGAATCCTTGCAAAGACTTTGGAATATTGGAGAAGGCTAATCTCTCGCGAACCCCAGCCATGAGGGTAATCGCTAATAAAAAGCCGAGTGCGGAAGCAAAGCCATTGACCATGGCGTAGAAGAAATTGTATTGCGCCTGAATGTTTAACACTGTCACACCCAAAACGGCACAGTTGGTGGTGATTAACGGTAAGTATACACCCAAAGCTTGATACAAGGTCGGACTTGTTTTCTGAATAACCATTTCCACGAACTGTACCAAAGCTGCAATGACAAGAATGAAAGCAACGGTTTGCATAAAGGGAATTCCTAACAAGTTTAGCACATAGTGCTGAATCAACCATGTTACTCCTGAGGCAACTGTCATAACGAAAGTCACCGCAACACCCATGCCCACAGCGGTCTCCACCTTTTGAGAGACACCAAGGAACGGACAAATACCAAGGAATTTGACGAAAATAAAGTTGTTAATCAGTATTCCTGCGATTAGTATGGAAATAAACTGCATGTCCTATCCCCTCCTCTACGCTGTTTTTTGGCGATTGGACAGCAGATTAATTGCACCCAATACCAAACCTAATGTTAAGAACGCTCCTGGCGCTTGTACCATGACCTTTGCGACTGGGAAATCTACACCAAGCACATTGATCCCAAAAAAGGTTCCACTACCCAAGATTTCTCGGAATGTTGCAACTATCATTAACGCAGCCATATACCCAGCTCCCATGCCGATACCATCTAGAGCAGATAATACGACTGAGTTCTTGTAAGCAAAGCTTTCTGCACGTGCCAAAATAATGCAGTTCACAACGATTAAAGGAATGAAGATACCTAATGTTTTATGCATATCCGGCATATATGCTTCCATCACGAGATCTACAATGGTCACAAACGTAGCGATGACCACAACAAAAGCAGGAATACGTATCTTATCGGGTATCACTTTTCGCAGAGCAGAAATCAACACGTTGGAACAAGTCAAGACGAAGATAACTAGAATCCCCATCCAAAATCCGTTGGCCACAGCGGTTGATACGGCCAAAGAAGGGCATGTTCCTAAAACCAGACGGAACAGTGGGTTTTCGGTAATAAGGCCATTGGTTAAGGTTTTAATGTATTTATTGTTCATTTGCCTTTACCCACCTTTCCGAATTTTCTGGGAATT
>CALCNS010000284.1 GCA_937897315.1 uncultured Bacillota bacterium | reverse complement strand
GAAAACTCATGCGGATATTTACCTATATTCTCTCCAGCAATTCCACATCGTTCAAGCAAATCAATGGTCATCGCAGCAGCTTCTTTGCGACTTGCCAATCTATGTGCTACAACACCTTCGGAAACGATTGCCCCTACATTCATCCTGGGGTCCAGAGAAGCAAACGGATCTTGGAAAATGATTTGCATATTGCGTCGTAGTAACCGCATCTCTTCTTCCGGTAGCCAAATCTTCTCTTCCATATTAAAGAGCACCTTGTTTTGGAAAACCACTTTCCCCTCTGTTGGCTTTAGTAAGCGTAAAATACTCCGGCCCACGGTTGACTTTCCACAACCCGACTCTCCTACCAGACCAAAAGTCTCCCCTTCATATATCTCGAAACTCACGCCATCTACCGCTCGAACCGCTCCAATTTGCCGCGAAAATACACCTCCATACAAAGGGAAATGTGTCTTTAAATTCTCAATGCTAATCAAAGGAAGATTCATCTCATTCCCCTCCTTTGCGAACCAAATGACATGCCACGCTATGTTTTTCGCTTACAGCAACCAATTTTGGGCACTCGAGGCGGCATAAATCAAAACTATGTTCACACCTCGGAGCAAATGCACACCCTTGAATCTCATCTTTTCCACTCGGCACCATACCAGGAATGCAATACAAAGCCTCCTCTTTTTGAGCCTTGCCCGGCCTTGAACGCATGAGTCCTTTGGTATACGGATGCCTTGGTGCTGCAAAAATCTCCTTGGTGTCGCCTTCTTCGACGATTTTTCCGGCATACATGACCATAACTCGATTCGCCATTTCATAAATGACGCCCAAATCATGAGTAATAAACAAGATAGCCGTGTTCATCTGATTCTTGAGGTTTCGTAGCAAGTCCAAGATTTGCGCTTGTATTGTCACATCTAAAGCCGTCGTGGGTTCATCGGCGATAAGTAGCTTGGGATTACAACTTAAAGCCATGGCTATCATAATTCGCTGACGCATCCCGCCAGAAAACTGATGCGGATACTCCTTAAGCACCTGTTCGGCTCGTGGCAGACCCACCAAGTTTAGATTTTCTATGCATCGCTGTGCATTTTCTTTACTCCCCAAAGGAATACCCAAATGCACATCTAAAACTTCTCCTAATTGCTCACCTATGGTCAATACCGGGTTCAATGCCGTCATGGGTTCCTGAAAGATCATTGCTATTTCGTTTCCGCGAATATGTTGCATTTCTTCATCACGTAAACTAGCCAAGTCTCTTCCATGGAATTCAATAAAACCTCGTTCCAATACTCCTTCGGGTTTTGGTAGTAAACCCATGGTTGCGAAACTTGTCACGCTTTTGCCGCAACCCGATTCACCCACCAATCCCACAACTTCACCTTCATAAATACTAAAATCCACCCCGCGCACCGCTCGTACCAAGCCTTCGGAGGTGTGAAAGTTGATAGAAAGGTCTACCACGGATAATACTTTCTCCATTACACCATCCTCCTTACTTTTTTTGCTTGGGATCTAACGAGTCACGTAGAGCATCTCCAAATATATTAATCGAGAGAGTCGTCACAAAAATCATAATCCCTGGTGGAATCCACAGCCAAGGGTAGAACATAAGGGCTGCCATACTCTGGGCTGAAGATAGCATATTCCCCCAACTCGGCTGTGGTTGTTTTACACCCAATCCCAAATAACTTAAACCGGCTTCGCCCAAAATACCACCAGCAATACCTAACGTAGCATACACAATAATGACCGAAAAGACATTGGGTAGAACATGGGTAAAGATCATACTAGGAACATTCAAACCTAGAGCGCGAGCTGCTTCCACGAATTCTCTCTTCTTTAAACTCAAGACCTCGGCACGAACCATGCGTGCTAAACTGGGCCAACTCAACACCCCCGATACAATCATAACGGTGTAAATGCTTGGACCTAAGATGGCAGCTAATACAATGGCCATGAGAAAAAATGGAAAACACATAAAAATATCGACCAAACGCATAACAATGACATCAATCCAGCCACCATAATACCCGGAAAGCGCACCAAGTAAAACACCAATCAGAACCGAAATGCTGGTGGATACAAATCCAACCAATAAAGAAGCCCTTGTGCCGAAGATGAGTCTTGTAAAGACATCTCGTCCATAATCATCGGTACCCAAAATATGTTCACCGCCGGGTGATTGTAAACGATTGGTCAAATTTATTTTATCGGGGTCAAATTTAGTAATCAGTGGAGCAAATACTGCTAAACTAATTAACAAAATAATGACGACCAGCGCCACAATCGCCATCTTGTTTTTAAATAATTTGCCAATGGCAATCGACCATGGAGACTGACCTTTCACCACTTTCACCGAGGTAGATGTATTCATTCTTCCACCTCCCCTAATCGTAGCGTATGCGTGGGTCGGCAAAAGCGTAGGCAATATCGGCAAACAAATTTGCTGCCACCATGCTTAATGCCAAAACCATGGTCCCAGCCATCACCAATGGGTAATCGCGGTTCGAAATGGCTTGGTAAACCAAAGTCCCCATACCAGGCCACATAAACACATTTTCGGTTAAAATTGCTCCAGATAGCAGT
>CALCNS010000283.1 GCA_937897315.1 uncultured Bacillota bacterium | reverse complement strand
TGCCTTGAACCGGCTCTTTGAGCTTGGGCACACTCCCCTTCAATCAGCTCAGCTGTGCCAAGCAGCGGAGCGAGATTTGATTGGTGTATCGTGTGGGATTATGGACCAATTTGCTTCCGCCTGTGGGCAGGCAGACCATGCAATGCTTCTCCATTGTGAAACGTTAAAATCAAACGCGATTTCAATCAATTTTCCTACTATGGTATTCATGATCGTGAACAGCAATATGCCGCGATCCTTATTGCATAGCCCTTATAACCAGCGCCTAGCTGAATGCCAACAAGCATTAAAACTTCTGCAACAGCAAAACCCACAACTAACACACTTGTGCCAAGCCTCGGTTGATGCCCTGCATTCCGGTAAATCCCTTTTTGCAGATTCACTGCTTTACCGAAGAGCACATCATGTGATAACAGAAAACCAAAGAGTTCTCATGGCTGTTCAAGCGTTGCAAGAAAGGGACGCTGAACGATTCGGAACATTGATGCTGAAGTCTCATGCATCCTTGCGTTCCGATTATCAGGTGACAGGAGAAGCACTCGACTGTTTGGTGGAAGCAGCTCAAGAAGTGGACGGGGTTTTGGGTTCCCGCATGACTGGGGCAGGTTTCGGTGGTTGCACCATCCATCTTATGCAAAAAAGCGCTGTTTCGTCCTTTCGGCAGCATGTACAGCTGAAATTCGTGAACACCATAGGCCTTGAACCGGATTTTTATCAAGCACGTTTCGGACCTGGAGCAAGAGAATTATGAAGGAGGTGTTACCCATGAATTACCCCGAGAGACTGTATCGAATTGATGCGGAAGGAAATCTCATAGAGCCGGATGCAGAGATCTTAGGACTTTGGAAATGGGTGGAACGCTTCCAAAATGAATATGCCCGTCAAAACCACTCGCCCTTAACTATAATAGAATATGGTTATGACTTAGCCGGTTTGGTTATGTATCTGAGAAATAAAAACATTTCAGATTTTCAAAATGTCGATTCGTTGACTCTGCGAGACTACTTAGATTACCTGCGGCTGAATCATGATTTATCTGCTAAAACGATGAACAGACATTTGTCCACTTTCCGGTCCTTCTTTCGATTCCTTTGGGAACAACGCATCATCACTCAGAACCCAGCAACAGGAATTCGTTATGCCCGTCTGACCAAAACTACGGGTGGTCATACATACCTCATGCAATCGGAAGCCAAGCAATTATTGAAAGCGAGCGAAGATCAAACACGCTTTCCCCAAAGAGACTTGGCTATGATTGCCCTTATGTTGTTTTGCGGTTTACGCATTTCGGAAGTGGCGGGTTTGAATCGTGGCGACATTCGTTGGACCGAGCAATTATTAATTGTACGTGGAAAAGGGAACAAAATTCGAGAGCTACCCATGAATGAGTATGTCTTAAAATTACTGAATGATTATCTTAAGGTTCGACCACAGCCTCGCTACCGCAAGAAAAGGCCAGCCAGCGAAACACCTATGGATCATGCTCGCAAACAGCTGGAGGAGAAAGTTGGCGGTCAAGAAGAAGCGTTATTCATTTCCAGTCATTTAAGGAGAATCTCCACTCGGGGTATACGTGATGTTGTTGACAAGGCCATGGAAAAAGTGGTGTTAGATGATCCAACCAAGCGCATCACTCCACACAAGCTGCGACATACCTTTGCCACCCTGCTGTATTTAAACGGAGCTGATATCAACGTGTTGAAAGATCTATTGGGGCATGCCGATTTATCGAGCACACAAATATATGCAGCGGTGGATCAACAACGAAAACAACAGGCCATGCATCGTCATCCTTTGCTACCTGAAAATCGCTTGGAAGGAGGGAGTTCCACTGAAAGCAAAAACTAGAAGTACATCCATCAACCGGTTTTGGATTTGGTTGTTTTATTTGCTTCTACTGATTTTTATGTTCTTGTTCATGCGTTATGGACTTTATTCCACAATACAATGGATTCCCTTTTCCTTAGGGTTACTCTCTTTGGCTTGTGCTGTATATGTAGCACATCGCACTTTGCGATGTCCTCATTGCAGCAGTTTGGCTGTATTAAAGCATTTAACACTCATGGAAAATGGAAAGAAAACGATTTGTCCCAATTGCAAGAATGAAATACTTTATGGTCCTTCCACACTCCCTAAGGAACCCAAGAAGAAAAAGAAATGATGAGGTGTTGCAGATGAGTCTTGAGTCTCGTTTAGATGCATTGTTTTCCATTTGGAAGCAAGGAGTCTGCCCAGGAGGGCAAGTTCTCGTGCGTCAACATGGCAAGGTGTTATTCCGAAAAAATTATGGTTATGCCAATTTAGAACACGAAATTCCTATTACCTCTCAAACCGTGTTTCATGTCGCCTCTGTCTCCAAGCAAATCACGGTACTCGCTTTGCTCTTACTTCAAGAAGATGGTAAAGTCCACATCGACGATGATATTCGCAACTATGTCCCTGATTTGATTCACTTTTCCGAACCGGTCAGTGTGCGGCAATGTATGAACAATGTGAGTGGAATCCGCGATCAATGGCTGGCTCTAGTGTTACATGGAGTTCGGATTGATGATACCATCACTCAACGTGATTTAAAAGCCATTATCGCCAAGCAAAAGAAACTAAATTTTGCTCCTGGAAGTAAATATCTCTACAGCAATAGTAATTTCACCCTTCTTGCTGAGATTGTGGAACGTATCAGCGGAAAAAGCTTCTCCTCTTTTGTTGAAGAACGTATTTTCAAGCCCTTGGGTATGACTCATACTGTAATCCGCGATACCTACTGGCAGATGATTCCTAAAAAAGCATACTCATACCATGATAATGGCGAGGGAATCTTTACATGGAATGTGTTAAACTATGGTGCATATGGAGCAACATCGCTACATACCACTGCTGAAGATTTTATGAAAATCCTCAATAATTATCGCACACCGAAAGTTGGAAGTCCCGCGACCATTGACCTTATGATGCATAGACCTACTTTAACCGATGGAACCAAGAGCGGTTACGGCGGAGGCCTCATGCTAGGCGAATACTTGGGTCACCCTTACTTAGAACATGGTGGCGCAGACGCCGCCTTCCGAGCTCATGTCATGCGTTTCCCGGACGACGATCTTGACATTGTACTGTTCTCCAACACCCAATTTACACCGATGAGTTTACTGGCACGCCGAGTGGCTCACATCATCTTGGATATAAACGAAGAAAAGCCCGATCTAGTCGTTTACTTAAAAGAGGATAGTGTTCGTGCAAAACCCGGTCTCTATGTCAATTTGGAAGTGCCAGATGTGATACACTTAACGAAGGATAACGGTTCCTTGTTGAAAGGGAAGACTCCCTTACACCACCTAGGACACAACCGCTACCGATTGGGATATGGAGCAACAGAATACTTGTTTACGAAAGAAGGACTGGTCAGTGTGACCGGTCCGACTCTAGCAAAATACACATATCTACCTGACAAAGAAGTCGTTCCCGAAGAAGCATTACCATTATGCGGTTTTTATTACAGCGAAGAAATCGAAACCCGATACGAAATTCTGTATCGCGATGGTTTTCTCTATGTGAAGCACTTCCGACATGGTGAACATCGGTTGTATCGTTCCCCAGGAAAAGTCGCGAGCTACTTTACTTGGAATACCGATTTTAGTGGGATTTTTGATTTTATTGCGGACGAAAAAGATCGTTATACGAAGATTCTACTATCCGGTGGAAGAATATTGAATCTTGAACTCAACAGGGTTGCACGATAATACAAAAGAAGGAAGCCGTGTGCTTCCTTCTTTTTGTATCTATAATCCAACTTAGGACCAATCGTACAGTACTTCGCCATCCATTTCTAGGTAATTCGCTTCTTCACTGTTGTCAGGCAAAAAACGTACCACAAAGGTACTACTACTTTGCTCTCCTTTGGCATTTTTATACTCCACTTTCGATGTAATCCATATTTTCCCCAGATAGTCCATCACGGTATAGTCTCTCTCCTGTTCCGGGAAAATGGCTGTCTCTGGTCTTGACAAAGCAGATTTCACCACTTCTTGAGCACTTTTCCAAAATATTTCTGGATTCTCTGTAGTGTATGCACCAAAAACCTTTTGATCAAAGGTAAAGACTGCAGCTCCATAACCAGAATCTTCACCTAACAGGTAGAATGCCATTTCTTCAATACTAGGTGAGACTCTTTGGTATACTCTGGTCTTTTCATCAATCGTGATTTCTCTTGCGGTCTGGTCGAGAGTGATACCGTACTTCTTTGCCGTTTCGAGGTCTCCTTCAAATAACCATCGTTGCCCACTGACCACCTTGACACGAACCAACACATCTTCTTTGAAATAAAAAGTATAGGTCAGTCGACCTTCTTCCCTAGTGGCACGGTAAACAGACAACACGGTCGGTTGTTCCGGGTCAAAATTCAAATGTTCCTCTTCCAACTGCTCGAGAGGAGCATATTCCTTTTGCAACTCACTGAAGGAGATCTTGTAGAGCTTCTCTACTGCAAAACCAAAAGTCGGTAGCTTAGCCACAGATGGGTTATTGTTTGGTTCTTCGATAACCGGTTGACCGGCTTGTTGTTCATGCCAACGTGCGTATCCTAATCCCACTGCACTTCCAAGAAGAATCATCATGACTATGAGAACTGCATACCGCTTCATCTGTAAAGATCGTTGTTCACGAATGAGATCGGCTTGTGCTTGCGCCCTCAGTATGGTAAAAGTTTCCATGGTTTCTATCTGATTACGTTTCTCCTCTGCGAGCAATTCCCGTTTCTTTTGCTCGAATTCCTGTTGTGTCATGAGTTTTCTATCGTAAGCAATTAGTAATTTTAACATTTCATCGTATGTATTGATGCGAACCACACCCTTCTATCGCATAAAATCTATGGAATCATTATATCCTTTTTTCATTCCTATGACAACCATCAAATCGATCTTTACATTCTGTGCGTAAAATCACATGCACAAAAGAATTCACTGTGTTACAATTGCGACAATGAAGCGAGGTGATCCTGTGAAGCCATTATTTAAACAAAGAATATTCATTGTACTGGGCACCCTTTTTGTAGGTTTCGGTGCGATTGGTGTCGTCGTACCCTTGCTGCCAACAACACCTTTTCTCCTATTGGCTTCTGCATGTTACTTGCGTGGGTCAGAGAGACTGCATCGTAAGCTCTTATCCCACCCGGTCTTTGGCAAAATTCTAGCAGATTATATACAACACCGAGCGGTCAGCAGAAAGAACCGGCGTAATGCCCTGTTACTTTTGTGGGCTTCGCTACTTCTATCGATTGTTATTAGTTCAAAGCCGTTGCTGATGATTCTGCTTGCTTTCATTGGCATTGCTGTTACCATACATTTGTTGCGCTTACGCACTCTACCCAGTGAAGAAGCAGCATAACACATTGGAAAACGAAAACCCCGGTAGCAGTTCATTGATCTGCTGCCGGAATTCCTTTATTTTATGGTATTGAAATCATAAGAAGCATTGGGCCACTGACAACGATGTTGCCGTTGACCTCAAAGACATCAACGGATTCAATGATGATCTTCATTTTAGCAAACTCATTTTCCACAACAAAAGTCGCTTCTTCCAGATTGATTTCACCTTTCTCACCGGTTCGCTCCCTAAGGCGCTCATACATTTCCATTAGCTTGAACTCTAAGATCACTCTTCCGGAAGAATCTCTAAGCTCGATGTTTTGTAGACCATTGACCATGGTCTGTACCAATCGATACTGCTCCTCTTGAATTACAGATCGGAAGAGCGTCGTGTAGGGAAAGAGTGTAGATCTCGGTGGTC
>CALCNS010000282.1 GCA_937897315.1 uncultured Bacillota bacterium | reverse complement strand
TGTATCGGCGCTGGATATGGCCAAAGGGATGTTGGATTATGGCATTCATCCTCCGACCATGTATTTCCCCATTATGGTAGATGAAGCGCTCATGGTAGAACCTACCGAAACCGAATCCAAAGAAACCATGGATGAAGCGATTTGCATATACATGGAATTGTATGATAAGGCCTACCAAGACCCACAATTCCTGAAAACAGCTCCTCACAATACTCCCATAAAAAGGCCGGATGAAGTTGGCGCAGCTCGCAACCCCAAAGTTCGGTATATGTTTTAGGAATAAAGGAGCAACGCCATGCTGAAACACAGTTATTTCATTGAAGCAGCCGGAACAAACCCCTATGAGAATCTTGCAATGGAAGAGTTACTGCTGAAGGAACTCCCCAAGGACAGTATCCTCCTCTACTTATGGCAAAATCAGAATACGGTGGTCATCGGTCGCAACCAAAACAGCTGGCGCGAATGCAATGTCACCCAATTAGAAGCAGACGGCGGGCGATTAGCTCGCCGTCTTTCTGGAGGTGGTGCTGTATTTCATGATCTGGGTAATCTAAACTTCACTTTTTTAGCCCACAAAGAAGATTATGACATACATCGCCATCTATCGGTCATCATTCGTGCCTTAAAGGACTTTGGAATCCATGCCGAATTTAGCGGTCGCAACGACATCTTGACGGAGGGTCGAAAGTTTTCTGGTAATGCGTTTTATAAAACGCAAGGTGCTTGTTATCATCACGGAACCCTCCTAATCAACGTGGATTTCAGCAAATTGTCGGGGTATTTGCAGGTGTCAAAAGAGAAATTGGCCTCCAAAGGGGTCGCGTCGGTACAATCCAGAGTCATTAACCTCGCTGACTTAAACCCAACCCTGACGACCACTTCGGTACGACCTGCTTTAGTTTCTGCTTTCGCAGAAATCACCGGATTACCCGTAGAACCATTTGAACTAGATTTAAGCAAGCAAACCGGACTTGCAGAATTAACCGCGAAGTATGCTTCATGGGAATGGCTTTATGGTTCTCCCTTTCCCTTTGAGGTGGAATTTGCCAAGCGCTTCCCTTGGGGCGAGGTGCAAATTCAATGCCAAATCAACGATGGCATCGTAAAAGAAGTACGAGTATACTCCGATGCCATGGTGGTTCCTTTTGCGACCCGATTACAAACCTTGTTGCAAGGAACTCGATATCAGAAAGACGAACTGCAAGAATCCTGCCGTAAACTCCTGGGAGAGGAAGAAATGACTTTGGATATGATCCAAGATCTCTGCTCTCTCTTTTCTGAACTATAGGAGGAAGTATGGATTATACATATGACGTCATTATCATTGGCTCTGGCCCTGCCGTATATGTTGCTGCGATTCGGGCAGCACAATTGGGATTGCGGGTTGCTGTCATAGAAAAGGGTCTGATTGGTGGTACCTGCTTGAACCGAGGATGTATTCCCACAAAATCCATGATACATAGTGCCCATTTATATGATGAAATGAATCATGCTTCGGAATTTGGTATTCAAGCTGAACAAGTACGTTTTGACTTTGCTCAAATCCACAAACGCAAAGATAACGTTGTGAAGCAATTGCGCGGTGGCATTGAGCAACTATTCAAAGGGCACAAAATCACATCTATGATTGGAACCGCTACAGTACTGGCTGCTCATCAAGTTGAGGTGAACGGTGAAGTCCTCACGAGCAAGTCGATCTTAATCGCTACGGGAACCAAACCTGCCAAACCACCCATACCGGGTATCGATTTAGCCAACGTGGTTAACAGCGACGACTTGTTACTCGACTCGGGGAAATGGTTCAACCGTCTCCTGATCATCGGTGGTGGGGTCATCGGTGTTGAATTTGCTGGGGTATATTTAAAACTAGGGGCACAAGTAACCATTGTAGAAGCGCTCGACCGCATACTTGCGAATCAAGATCGCGAAATCTCGCAGAACTTGAGTATGATCTTTAAAAAACAAAGTGCGCAAATTCATACTTCGGCTAGGGTTCAGTCCATTGAAGCCGGGGAAACAGGGCTTTTAGTCCATATACAAAAAGGTGAGTCCCTGGAGACGATTGAGACGGACGGTGTCCTCGTTGCCGTTGGCAGATCGCCAAACACGCAAGGTTTGTTTGCCGATACCCTCGATGTCAACCTGCAGAGGGGCTTCATTCCTGTGAATGAACGGTATGAAACCAATGTTCCCGGCATATTTGCCATTGGGGATGTCGTAGCGGGTAGCATACAATTGGCCCACAATGCCTCGGCACAAGGGATGAATGTGGCAAACATCCTTGCCGGGAAAGAACCCTCCATTAATACCGCAGTTGTGCCTTCGTGTATTTATACCCAACCGGAAATCGCTTCGGTAGGGATAACTGCAGACGAAGCCAAAGCGAAAGACCTAAATGTGAAGGTTGGAAAATTCCCAATGTCAGCCAACGCCAAAACTCTCATTTCCATGGGGGAACGAGAGTTAGATCGGAAGAGCACACGTCTGAACTCCAGTCACGTTTCGGAATCTCG
>CALCNS010000281.1 GCA_937897315.1 uncultured Bacillota bacterium | reverse complement strand
GACCACCGAGATCTACACTCTTTCCCTACACGACGCTCTTCCGATCTATTTATGCGGATATTGGAGACGAGCAAAGCATTGAGCAAAGCTTATCTACTTTCTCATCGCATATGACGAATATTGTTCGTATTATGGAATCTGCCGGAGAAAACAGTTTGGTTCTATTTGACGAACTGGGAGCAGGAACAGATCCTACGGAAGGAGCAGCATTGGCCATGTCGATTTTGGAGGAGCTTCTGCACCGCAAATCCAAAGTTGTAGCAACGACCCATTACAGTGAACTGAAAATTTTCGCTTATCACCATGATGGAGTAGAAAACGCCAGTGTTGAGTTCGATATTGAAACATTACGTCCTACCTATCGATTGATGATTGGCATTCCAGGTCGTAGCAATGCCTTTGAAGTAGCTCAGCGATTGGGCTTGAATGAGAAAATTATCGATTATGCACGGGGAAAAGTCGGTTCAGATCAATTGAAGGTGGAAGATATGTTAGCTTTGTTAGAAGACAATCTCAAGCAAAGTCAACAGGATCGAGCAGAAGCATTAGCTCTTAGACAGCAGTGGGAGAACGAGAAAAAAGCCATTCAGGCGGAGCGTGAAGAGGCCAACCAAAAATCGAGAGAACGTGTTCAACGTGCCCAATCGGAAGCTGCTGGGGTAATCAAGTCCGCTCGTTTAGAAGCCGAAGAAATACTGACCGAACTAAGAGCACTCCGACGGAATGTTAGTGAGAAAGAGTTGACGGAAGCAGCTCAAAAGAGCCGGCAGACACTGCGAAATATGTCAGGAAGAATGGCAGCTCTGGATGAGCATGCTCAAACACCAGGAGAACCTGTAACCGATGTCGCTGTGGGAGATCCC
The DNA here is from genome assembly GCA_937897315.1 of uncultured Bacillota bacterium. Classification (GTDB taxonomy): domain Bacteria; phylum Bacillota; class JAAYKD01; order JAAYKD01; family JAAYKD01; genus CALCNS01. The sequence goes on along the minus strand of CALCNS010000281.1, from coordinate 5,691 downwards.
GTCGTCTGGATGAAATATATGGTAGAGGGTGTCGTAATAGAAGAACCCAATCCACAAAATGAGGTCATGATTCAAGCTGGAGCGATGAAAATGGCAGTGCCGTTAAGCCAATTGAGGGTTGGAACCAAGAAAACGATGGAGAAGATAAAAACAGTTGTTTCTGCTAATAAAGGAATTCCAGAAAACAATACAGCGACCAAAACTCAAATTGACTTGCGTGGTCAAACGCTTGACGAAGCTATCATGGCAACCGATAAGTTTCTAGATGATGCGTTCATTGCTCAACTGAACAAAGTATGGGTGATTCATGGCAAGGGAACCGGGGTGTTACGAGCAGGGGTTCGTGACTACTTGAAAAGCCATCCACAAGTGAAAAGCTATACCTTTGCTCCTTTCAATGAAGGCGGAGATGGTGTGACTGTCGTAGAATTGAAATAAGCTTTAAAATACCTTAGAAAAAAATTCTTTACAGATGAAGAAAAATCATGTAATATTAACAAGTTACACCAAATGCGTGTAGCTTGTTTTTTTGCCTTGGATGCATGTGATTTGCTTGGCGCGAGTCAATTCATCGGTTGTAATTTGATCTGTCGTTGCACGGGTTACAATGGGCATTTATGCGGCGACAGAAAGAGTGAAACATGTCAGAGATACTATTTAAAGATTTTCAGATTTCCGATGAACTCAAAAAAGCAGTCGAGGAGTTAGGGTATGAAACCCCAACCCCGATTCAACGACAAAGTATCCCGCTTATTTTAGCAGGCCATGATGTAACCGGACAAAGTCAAACCGGCAGTGGAAAAACAGCATCCTTTGGGTTGCCCGCATTGGACAGAATTCAACTGGACTTGCCCGCTAATGTGCCGCAAGTCTTGATCCTTTGCCCTACCAGAGAATTAGCAATGCAAGCAAGTAACGAATTACGCAAATTCGCAAAGTACAAACCAGAAATCCGCATTGTTACCATATTTGGTGGGGACTCCTATGATCGGCAATTCAGCCAATTGCGCAATGGTTGCCATATTGTCGTGGGGACACCGGGACGAGTGATGGATCATATGCGTCGTGGAACGCTTAAGATATCTAAAATTCATATGCTTATTTTGGATGAAGCGGACGAAATGCTCAATATGGGGTTCCGCGAGGATATCGAAACTATTTTGCTAGATGCTCCGCAAGCCCGTCAAACCATATTGTTTTCTGCTACGATGCCGCCAGAGATTTTAGAGTTATCGGTGAAATACCAAACAGAACCACAAACGGTTCGAATCGACAACAAACAGATGACAGTCTCTACTCTGGAGCAATTTTATTTTGAAACTCCGAGAGGAAGAAAAACGGATGCGGTAGTCAGTCTATTGGCTTATTCTCAACCCAAACGTGCCATTATTTTTTGTAACACGAAGAAAATGGTGGATGAATTGGTAGAAGAACTGGGAAACAGAGGTTTCCCGGCTCAAGGATTGCACGGCGATATGCGCCAAAGCCAACGTACTCATGTGATGAGTCAATACAAATCGGGTAAGTTTGCTATTTTGGTTGCAACCGATGTGGCTGCCCGTGGAATTGATGTGAACGACGTCGAAATTGTCTTAAACTTTGACTTGCCCCAAGACGAAGAATATTACGTTCATCGTATTGGCAGAACCGCCAGAGCGGGAAAAGCAGGAAAGTCTTTTACTTTGATACAAGGTAGAGGGCAGTTCACCCAGTTAAAAGACATTATGCGATATACCAAAAGTCAAATTCAAGCACAAAGTTTGCCTTCGATTGAAGAAATCAGGCAGCAACAAATGGTGCAGAAAACAGCAGACATCAAACGCTTTATGGAAACCGAAGACTTCCAAGCTTATGTACCAGTGATTGAAAGTATGACTGGTGAGGCGTATTCGGCAGTTGAAGTGGCTGCTGCATTGTATGCCATGCAATATGGATCGGATCAAAATTTGGATAAGCTGGCAGATTTACAAGTAGCACCAGCAGATTCGGTCGCAGCGCCGGAGAAGTTTTTGAAACGCCGAAGTGAAGTTCGCACCAACAAAAATGGTGAGGTCATCCGCGATAAAGATCGTAAAGTCATCCGTGAACCCGGTATGGCGGTGATAAAAATTTCCATTGGACATAATGACCGCGTTTCTGCAGCACATATTCTTAGTGCCGTCGCGGGGGGGAGCGGACTTCCAGGAAAACTGGTTGGTGCCATCACGATTCAGAAAACATTTAGTTTGGTGGATGTACCAAAAGAATACCGCAAATCCATTGTGGAAAAACTGAACAATACAAAAATCAAAGGAAAAACCGTCAAAGTATTATAAGAAGAAACCAACAGGTCCGAGGCAGGCCTGTTGGTTTTTTGTTGGGAACAATACTTCAAAAGGATACGTCATATTATAAAGATATGACCAAAGAAGTCTTGCGAAGCCGCAAAGAACTGACTATAATGGAAGAACAAAGTGGAAGGGTCGGTGATGAGGTGAACAGCAAAACAGGTAGGCGACAATCCCATCATGCAGTAATCATACGAAAGAGAAAGAGATTTTTACTCATGGCCCTTATGGCGGTAGGCCTTTTCACCCTATCGATGGCTACTACTTTAGGGATCTACTCTTGGTTCAATCCCGATACCGATTTGTTGGCATGGATGCATAAAAGCCAAACGACGGAAGAAGGTGAAGTCGTTCCTCTTCTGAAGGAACGATTCAATCTCCTCATTTTGGGTGTAGACGAGAGATTAGATGATCTAGGACGTTCTGATACCATGCTCTTTTTCTCGGTGCCTTCAGATGGCAGTAAACCTTTGTTAATCTCTATTCCCAGAGATACGATGATCTGGAAAAAGGACATCCAAGATTACGACCGAATCAATAATATTTATCCAACCGACGGAATCGATGCGACGGTGCAAACCGTTAGAAATCTTTTCGGTGTGCCGATAGATGGATATATTAAGGTTAATATCGAGGGATTTGTCGAGCTGGTGGATATTATGGGTGGGGTGCGCATTACCGTGGATGAGGCGATGGATTATGACGATCCTTATCAAGATCTTTATATCCACATTCAACCCGGAGAGCAAATACTCGATGGTCAAACAGCCATGGAATACGTACGTTTCCGTGCCGATGGCATGGGTGATATTGGGCGGATTGAAAGGCAGCAGAAGTTCTTAAAAGCTGCCTTAAATCAAGCACTCAGTCTAAACAACATTACGAGAATACCCAATATGGTTCGACAAGGGTTTTCTATGGTAGAAACCAATATCAGTTTAAATAAATTATTATCATTAGCGAATACAGTGATTCGTAATGGATTAACGGAATTTGAATCGGTTACATTGCCGGGAGACGGCTTATATTATGGTGATGCTTCTGTTTATATGTTGAACATACAAGAGATGTACGAGCTCATAGCAGAGAAAATGATTCCTGAAGAGCAAGACTCCATGTATTTAAAATTACTTCAACAAAAGTGGATTGTCGATTACATGCAAATTCATGAAACAGCCCTAACGAGAGCTCAAGAAATTTGGGAAGCAACCGGAATGTGGTTGTCTGAGTCAGAATACCAAGCGTGGTTGACTTCTTTGACACCTCCTGAACCAGAACCCGATCCCAACGAAAACCCTGGTGAAAGCGGGGAAACGCAAGAAGAGCCTAGTCCCACAGAACCTTTAGAGCCTCCTTCTACTGAAGAACCTCAAACTCCCACACCAATCACTCCCCCCACGCCAATCACACCATAACAAGCAAAAGTTGCTTCTCCTTATGTTAAGAGAAGCAACTTTTTTAACGTACAATAATATCAATATCTCCTTGTTGTGAGCCCTTCACTTCTAGAATCAATCGGTGAGGTAGGCATACTGCGATATCCCCGGCTTTACTAAGCCAACCAATGCGCACATCAATCTGTTCCGGGCAATTTGCTTCTTTCACCCTGATTTTGCCGGGAGCTACTTCAATAATGTTATAATGCTCCCCGGTCTCGCCATGATATATCGTAAATTCATAGGACTCTTTCACCTGAGCCAAATCTATGGTTTGTATGGTCTGATTGTCTTGGCGGATGACAGCGGTTAAGTTACCTTGGGGCAGAAAGAATCGATAGATGGGATATCCTAAAGAGAAAAGGAATAGAATCAGAACAGTGAAAGCTAAAATGTAGTCCCCTTTTCGCCATGCATACTGTTTCATTGTGGTAACACCAAAGCTAAAAATCGCTCTATGTATGCATCCGGAGCGATTTCAACGGGATAACTGCCCTGAACGAGTAATTCCGAGCCTCCACCTTTTCCCCCTAACTCTTTTTGTAAAACCTTTAAGGTAGAGTTCAATGAAAGGTTGATTGCACTGGAGCGAGAGAAGGTAAATTGGCGAGGTAAGGCGGAATTGCTTAGTAAGACCAACGTATTTGGCGTTTGAGTTAGGAAAAAAGACATCTTCTTCATGTCTGACAAGGTTCGCTCAGCGGACAAAACCCCTTTTACGATACGAATTTGCTGGATTGGAATGGCTTCCTGTAGAAGAGCTTCTGCTTCCTTTTGTAAAAGCGCAGATTCTACTTCTTGTAGTCTTTTATCCAGTTCCTTGAGTTGAGTTTGTTGCCGTAAGACGACCTCCTCCAATTCCACATCTTTGACCGAATAGTTTTGTGCTAAAGCCAGTACCACTTGGTTTTTCCACCGGTAATCCTGTAATGCCCGTTTGCCGCAGAAGAACTCCACTCTCGTGACTCCTTTTGAACGTTCCCATCGACGAATCTTAATGGAACCGATTTCTCCTGTGGATGCAGGATGAGTTCCACCGCAGGGGGACCAGTCGAAATCTTGCACTTCAATCACTCGAATATTTTCGTGCACTTTCGGTTGCTTTCGTAATGGTAATCGTGCGAGATCATCGGGAGCTACCCAATGCCTAATAATTGGACGGTTCTCCCATATCATTTGATTAGCGGTGTCTTCCACTTGGTGGATTTGTGCTTCATGTAGTTCTGCAATATCCAAATCAATGGTTAAATTGTCTTCTGTTAGATGAAATCCAATAGTAGCAGCTTGACAATGGAGCAGAAACGCTTCAGAAAGAATGTGTTGCCCGGCATGCTGCTGCATAAAATCAAAGCGACGTTCCCAATCGAGTATACAATGAACCAAACGATCCTGCGGAGCCTGTGTGACATGATGATAGATGATGCCATCTTCTTCTGTTACATCGAAAACAGGAACTCCGGCAATGGAACCTTTGTCGTTTGGCTGTCCACCGGAAGTCGGATAAAATGCAGTTTCACGGAGGATGAGTCGATAACCATGTGGATGAAGGGCTTCGATCTTTTCGATTTCGGTATCGAATTCTTTCATGTAGGGTTGATCGTAGTAGAGTCTGCTTTGCATATACATCACCTATTCCTTTAATGCTCTCATTATATCTTTTTTTTGGATGAATGCCAAGAGCTTACTCAAAATTGTTCTCTCTGAAGAAGGAATTGAGTGTTCTTTAGAGAATAGAAACAAATAACCGGGAGCGTTTTTCAAACGATTCCGTAAAGCATTGTACGAGGAGGAGATTCACATGATTACAGCCATTCGAGGTGGCAAAATTTACACCATAACCAAAGGCATTTTAGAAGACGGCGTCGTTTTGATTGAAGACGGAAAAATCAAAGCGGTGGGAACCAAAGTGAAAATTCCGAAAAATGCTA
>CALCNS010000280.1 GCA_937897315.1 uncultured Bacillota bacterium | reverse complement strand
CGGGATTGTCCAGATATTGCTTGAAGCGAGTTAAATTATTTTCTGTTGTGCTAAAACGGTTGCCGCTTTCAATGTTTAAATCCGAAGAATCCATGAGAATTCCTTCGGGGGAAGCGGTTTGCACATCACCCCCTAGACGATTACGCACGGTTTCTCGACGTTGGGCCATAATCGCTGCTATATCAATAGACTCTGCATCGATGCTGATGGGGTAGGAGACCATGGTCTCTTTTTGAACATCATCGATATACTGGCTGACCCCTGTAGATAGAGATAGTATTAGAGCGATGCCAATAATTCCTATTGACCCGGCAAAGGCCGTTAATAAGGTGCGTCCCAACTTGGTTCTTAGATTGTTGAAACTTAAGTTTAGGGCTGTAATAAAAGACATGGAGGAACGTCCTAGATTTCTGTGTTCTGCTGTAGAAGATATATCAGGTAGTTCAGGAGCGTTCGTATCACTGACGGTGAGCCCGTCTTGTAAACGGATAATTCTATTGGCATAGGTCTCTGCCAACTCGCTGTTGTGGGTGACCATGATAACTAGCCGATTTTGGGCTACTTCTTTTAACAAAGCCATAACTTGCTGACTGGTTTCACTATCGAGTGCACCGGTAGGTTCATCCGCTAACAGAATGTCTGGATTGTTTACGAGTGCTCGAGCGATAGCCACACGTTGCATTTGTCCACCCGAAAGTTGGTTCGGACGTTTGTGAATATGCTCCGCTAAACCCACTTGGTGTAATGCTTGCTTTGCCCGCTCCAAACGTTCTGCCCTTGGTATTCCCGATATCGTGAGGGCTAATTCAACGTTTGACAATACCGACTGATGAGGAATTAAATTATAACTCTGAAAGACAAAACCTATGGTATGGTTCCGATAAGAATCCCAATCACGGTCGGAGTATTTGCAGGTGGATACGCCATTGATGATTAAATCACCCCTGTCGTAGCGATCCAAGCCTCCAATAATATTTAACAGCGTGGTTTTACCCGAGCCACTCGGGCCAAGAACAGCAACAAACTCACTATCGCGAAACGTTAAGCTAACCCCTGCTAACGCATTTTGGATAAATTCACCGCTAATATATTGCTTGTGAATCTCTTTTATTTGTAACATGTGACATATCCTTCCTTTGAGAGCTAATTAATCGTACCATCTATCGTATCACGAAATGACAAAAACAGGAAGAGCGAAAGCCCTTCCTGAATTCTTAAGTTTTTATGAAGATGCTACGTTGTGCGCATTAAGCGCCAAGTATCTGCCAAAGTTTCATGTTTCACAGAAGTGATATCGAACCGCATGAGCTTGAAAGTTGTTTGCACACAAAATCCTGAACCAAAAGCAGAGAGCACCGTGCCTAAACCGACAGGACCTCCTAAATACCAACCGGTGAGTAAGGTGATAACTTCTATCGTTCCACGACATAACCCAACCGGTAATTTCGTTTTGCGAGTTAGCGCAACCATGAGGCTATCGCGAGGGCCTGCACCGAACCCGGTTCCAATGTAAAAGTAAGTGGCAAAAGCAATGATGTATAAACCCACAATCATCATGGGAATACCAAACCAAAAGTTTTGGTTTACCGGAGTCGGGTTCCAGGTCATTAACACGTCGATAAAAACACCTACTACCACCATATTAGCCAGAGTTCCTAAACCAATCTTCTCACCCAGCAACACAGCAAAAATGCCAATGACCACCCCCGTGATGATGGAAGACATTCCCAAAGTCATCCCTGTAGCCTTAGATAAGCCGGTGTGGAAGACATCCCAAGGAGCATAGCCAATGTTCGCACGAATTGTAACGTAAATTCCCAAAGCATACAGAAAGAGCCCTAAAAAAAGGCGTGGTAATCTTAGTAAAAAATGTTTCATAAAGAGTCCTTTCAAGGTTAAGAATATGTTTCTCCTATGATTATATCCACAAAATGCACGAAGTCAAGTTTGAGTTTATTTATAAAAGGTAGCAGCACAAAAAGGATTTGCTGGATAACAGCCAATATTCGTGTTATAATGATGAAAACCAACTGAGAAAGAGGTACTATCCATGGAGTATTTGCCTGCTATTGTGGTCGCTGGTTTTTTGTTCGTTTTGTTATTATTTTCCTATCAGATTTTTCAGACTTTATTTCAAAACCCTCGGCGCAAACTGATAATCGAAAAAATACCGGAAGCAAGTATGGCTAAAGCACAACATTATTGGCAGGGAATAGAGAATTTTAAAAAACTAAATCCCCAAGAGTTAGATATTGTTCATCAAGGGTATAAACTTCATGGATATTATCTACCGACAAAGAACCCGGTCACAATCATCCTCCTACATGGTTGGCAGGATGAAGCTGAAATGAAAATGCGTGAAGGATTCGAGTATGCCCAATTAGGATATTCGGTCTTTCTTCCGGATCTCCGTTCCCATGGCAAAAGTCAAGGTAAGTACATTGGTATGGGAATTAGCGACAGATATGATATTATTGCTTGGTTGAATCATCTTCAAAAGCTCAGTGGTTCCGAGCTCGAATTTGTACTCGATGGCTCGTCCATTGGAGCAGCTGCCATATTGTCTTTAAGTGGAGAAGGCAACTTCCCTAAATCAGTGAAAGCTCTGATTAGTGATAGCTCTTTTGCGTCATTACGTGGGCTCATTTCCGGGATGGTCCATTTCCCTTCGCAATACTTGAAACAAATTCATATGTGGGCTATTGAACAATGGTGTAAATTAATCTGCCACTATACATTTGATGAAATAACTCCCATAGAGGCGGTAAAAAAATCAACGACGCCTACTTTCTTCATCCATGGGGCTCAAGATAAATTTGTACTCCTTTCAGCAGCTCAAGAAATGATACAAGCGTGCAATGCTCCAAAAGAAATTTGGATTGTGGAGAATGCTTCTCACAATGCAGCCTCTTGGGTAGCACGGGATGAATACATTCCAAAAAAGGTCAAATTTTTGCAGCAATATGTGACAAAAATATAGCACCATGAGGATAGAACGATGAAAAAATACTTACCCGGCTTGAGCATTATGGGATTGGGAATTTATACTGTAGGCTTGGCATTAGTTGCGGCACTACGAACTGGAATGAATTTTAGCTCAGTCATGGGAGCTCTCATGGGTGCGGGAATTTTCTTTTTCGGGTTTTTAATTTTAGGAAGATAAAAAACGAGCTGCTTCTGGTGAAGCGGCTCGTTTTTTAAACAAAGGTATAATTAGATTTGTCCGGTTGCCCGTAAAGCGATTTCAGCTATAATAGCAGAAGCAATGAAGGTACCAATGAATGTGAATAATGCTACGGTGACAATGGCTATACCCTGCTTCTTAAAAGCAGGTAGGTCTTTGCCAATTGAAATACCGGCATAAGAAAGAATCGGGGTGCAAAGAGGCAGCAAACCAATTTTAGCAAATTCAACTTTCATGAAGTTGGCTAAAGGAGAAACTCCCGGTAACCCTACAATAATAGCAATCATTGAGATGAAAAGAATACTTGGTAAATCAGCTTTTGGCCATTTTTTCTCTACCCAATCGGTGATGACGAGGCCAAGCATACAAATAGCGACCATTAAAGCCAATGCTGGCCAAACGTCCCAAGGCATATAAATAATGACTTTTGCCGGTGTAGCAGATCTGTTATGTGTTACCCAGGTGTTTATTGTGTTTCCTAAGGAAGCAAATAAAGCGGCAAAGAACAGGACCTTTATTCGAGTTGCCCATTTTTCCATGATGTTTTCCTCCTACCTATTTCACTTTTTTAACAGGTAATAGCTCGGCTTCGGTGATATTTGGGTTTCTCATACGTTTTAACTTTTTGTAGAACCAGTTGGTAAAGGGAATTGCTACGAATAAGTTAATGTAGAGACCATCAACACCAGTTAAAATTTGGCTACCTGCCGCATACGCTTGCATTTGGGTTACCATTTCAGGTTGAGCAGCGAATTTCTCAACCAGTGGTGCTAAAGCTGCGGTCATCATCGAAGCTGAACCGGTTCCGCAAGCCATGGCAAGAGAGAAAGGATGGAACAAGCCCGATGCTAAAGCAGCAGATGACATTAAGCTATTGAAAATGGTGCCTAATAAGGTTCCGGTAACATAAGCACCCATAACACCGCGGCCTTCAGCAGAATCGAGACCATAGAGGTCACCGATAACGGCTAAGGAACCTTCACGGGAAATGGAGAAACAAGCTCCTACGGCTTCACGACCCATATTAAACACAAAGATGGCAATGGGCATAGAGAACAGAATTGGTCCTAGGTTTCCTAATTCTTGTAATAAAAGTGCAGGACCGGCTTTGATAACTTGTTCAAGGTTCGGGCCAATGGTGGAGCCCACTTTTACGGTTAAAAGGGTAACGCTAATCCCAATGTAAGGGGATGCAGTTTCCATCATTTTTTGATCAATGATCTTCACACCAAAGAAGATAGCGCCAATTACCAAGGCGTAAAGCATGGGGAATAATGTAAAACTTAAGAGACCGTTGGCATATTTGAAGTTACCGATTAACTCTGCGATAACAACAATGACAATACACATTAAATGGACTTTCCAGTCTTTGAGGTTAAAATGCTTCATGCTATTGTTTCCTCCTATACGATTAGTTACTGAATCATTATTCAGCTAAAAAAATTAAGAATTTAGATGACCCCATTTGGTTAAATATTCTTCTTTTGTCATGGGAGCTTTGAAATTGTTCTTTATATCCAGACCCAATTCTGCTCCATCCGCTAACATATCTATGGCGGTGCAAATCAAGGCTTTGGCAGCATTGATATAGGCCAGTTCTTTGTCAGCGATCATAAATTCCTTACTGTGTGCTCCACCTACCGAGCCGCCCATATAAATGTGTTGCGTTGGTATCAAGTGTGCTACATCAGATGCGTCGGTGGAACCACCACCACTGGGACCTTCACGTAAAACGGCTTCTTCACCGAGCAATGCAACCAAATTAGCATGCATCACATCGGTTAGTTTCTCATCGAAACAACTGGGTAAATAACCAGGTAGTTCTGTAATGACGGTTTGTGCACCGACCGCATCGCCACCGGCTTTGAAAGCTCGATTGACTTTGAAGCTGGCATCTAAAATAGCCGGAACATTGCTACCACGAACATAGGTTTCGATTCTGACATCGGCTGGAACTACATTGACTAGGTCTCCACCTTTTGTAATGATGGGATGAACACGAATGTGATCTTCGTCTTTAAAGGTTTCACGTTGAGCATGAACAGCCATGAGACCAATTTGAGCCGCATTCAAGGCATTGATACCCATATGAGGAGCTCCGCCGGAGTGCGCTTCTTTACCAATGTAGCGGACCAGTTTCCCGGTAAATCCATTACTAAAATTACGTGTTAAGGCCTTAACTTTGCCGGTAGTACTAGTGGTGTGTTGCATAATCATGGCATCGATTCCATCGAATTCACCTAAACGAATGAATTCTTGTTTCCCACCTAAGAAATGAATCTTGCCGGCTTCGCGTAAACTATTGCGATAACCGAGTTCTACATATTCTTCTGCAGGAACGGCCATGAGAACAATATCACCCGAGAGTTCTTCCATAATACCCGTGCCTTTTAGTGCATAGGCAACGCCGGCTAAGGAAGCAATCATGCAGTTATGTCCGCACGCATGAGCGGCACCGGTTTCTTCACAAACGTAAGGATGATCACGAACGATGACCGCATCTAATTCTCCCATAATAGCGACCTTCATTTTGGATTCTTTTCCCTTGCGTTCTGCTACGACGCCGGTAATCGCTACTTCACTACGATAGGGATACCCTAATTGTTCAAAGAGTTTCTTGACCTTGTCTGCAGTCTTAAACTCCTTGTATCCTAATTCGGGTTCTACTAAAATAGAGTCGCCTAAAGCAATAATCGCGTCACGATTTTGGTCAATCGCTGCACAAGCAATTTTTTTGAGTTCTTCTTTGGAGTGTTTCATCAAAATCCTCCTAACGATAACGGAGCGGATTCATCACGCGGCAGAAATATTTACCATGTGCAGAATCAAGATGTGTGGTTTGGACTGACTGCGAATTGAGCAGGCCCCCTCGGAGCCGAACGAAAAAACAAATGGACTAACGATGCATCATAAGACCGATTTTTTCTAACGACGGACCTGTAGTTGCAGTACACACCCCCTTTTCGCTTATAAAATTCGCATTCCATGTAAGAATCCCAGCAAGCACTTTTGGCTGTTCTTTAGGATTGCATAATAAAATTAATCGAGTTTCTCCACTGGTATAATAGAAAAAGAAGATAAACTAAGTTTTTATATAGTAATAAACGATAAAGTATAGCAAAAGTTCTATATTTTGATGTGTAATATAGGAGTTTTCTTGTAGATAGGTGCTCGAAAAACTCATAAAGATTAATAAAAATACAAAAAAATACTCAGTAGCGTTTAAAAACAAACACTTCTTAGGGGAGAAAACTTGCAAATCTCAAGCTTCAATGGTATGATTTTTGTGAGAAATACAATGAGCCCTACGGCGAAAGAAGGCGGAAGATGCCAGACATGATAGAGCAGAAAAAAGATAATGAAAAAGCGGTATTGGAACTTATGATTAGAATGTACTGTACAGGAAAAAGGCATATAAAAAAAGAGGGTCAGCGCCTCTGCGATTCATGTCAAACGCTTAAAGAATACGCTTGGCAAAGAATCGATGCGTGCCCTCTCATGGAGACAAAGAGTTTTTGTTCGTTATGCAAAGTTCAATGTTATGATCCAAATCGACGCGAGCAAATACGCAAAGTTATGCGATATGCGGGTCCCCGTATGTTATGGCATCATCCCATTTTAACGTTGAGATATTTCGTTTTAACAAAACTGAATAGTAAATAAGAGATGAACTACTTCTGTTGAATTTCCATGACGTAATAACAGTTCTTTCCTAGATCTTTTGCTTTATACAAGGCCTGATCCGCCCTATGAACTACCGATTCGGCAGAATCCACCATATGAATCTTCGTGATGCCTAAGCTAATGGTGATACCATAGGAGGACAACTCCGGATGGTTCCTTATTTGGTTGAGAAAAGAATCCAGTTTAGGTATCAGCTCTTCTGAAGTTCCATTTAAGCTACCGGCAAATTCGTCGCCACCCCAACGGCTGATATTTCCTTGGGTGCCAACAAAGGAGGAAGCAAGCTGACCAACCATGTTTAATACATTGTCACCCACCATATGTCCATAGCGATCGTTCACATGTTTGAAATTATCAATGTCAAAAATAAAAATATGAGTGGCTTCAGCTGTTTTTTTATGAGTCACAAAGTCTTGGATTTTTTCGTTAAACCCTCTTCGATTCATTAACCCAGTGGGAGTATCGGTTTTGGTTAAAGATAGCATTTCCAATCGATGCTTTGTAATAATTCGGTTGGCAAAAAGAAGAACGAAAGCGGTAACAAAGATATAGATAAAAGTGAAGCGATAGATCTGAGCGTTCAAAGTAGCGGCCAAATCGGAGGTGTCTTTCTTAACAAGAAGATACCAGTCTAAATCTTCAATGTATTTTGTAATGTAGTATCCATCGTACGGTTGGTCTTTAAACTCAATGATTTCATAACCGGTTCGGTTTGCCAAAATAGCTTCTTGTTTGTTTTGAAGGATGGGATCAGTAAATAGATTCCCGGCTCCCATGTGAGAGCCAGCAGAATCTATTTGAATGCTACCATCTCTACTAAACAAAATAGCTTCTAGTTTATAATTGTTTTCGAACCCCGATAACAGCTCTTGCACATGCTGAATTTCAAGTCCCACTCCGGTGACACCGAGTAAACTCTTATCTTCGTCCACGATTCTACAATTAATAAAGACAGATAGGCGATTTTGATTGGCTTGATCGGTATCCACATCTAAATCATAAATCATCTGACTATTGACGAAATTGTAGTACCAAACATCATGCGAATCGGTTGGGCTGATGATTTTATTAATCCCTTCATAATGGTAATAGATTTTGGATGGATCGGAAATGAGAAAAACCGAATCGTATAAGTATTTGCTCTTGATTCCAAGCAAGTACTGCTGAAGTTCAAGCCGATGTTCTTTGGTATTCGGGTTTGCTTGCTCATCCAAAATCCATTTCTTAACAAAACTATCGTTAGCCATGGTAAGGGATACGAAAATGGGCTTGGTTAACTCATTCCCAATTTCTCCATAGATATTACTGGCTGTCAATTTGCTAATATTGACAATGTCTTCTTTGATTAGCTTTGAGTATATGGCATAGGTACTAAAACCAACCGTTAAGAAGCCAAGTAGGATGATAAAACTAATCACTAGATTGATTTGTATCCTGTAATGTTTTGTGCTACTTTTGAGAAAAGTCATTTCATTCCCCCCTATTTGCCACTATTAGCAAAGAGAGTCGACAACAGCAGTGGCAACTCCAAAAGCGAGTTCAGTTTAAATTTCGCATCTGGAACACTTCCAAATCCATACTTTGCATGAATAAAGGGAAGTCCTGCTTCCGTCGCGGCGTTATAATCACCCAGAGTATCGCCAATGTAAACCGCTTTACTCCACGGATTTCTTTCGAGAATCAGTTGAATGTTCTTCGCTTTGCTCAGTCCGGTTCTGCCTGGGCACTCGTAATCTGTAAAGTATTCGTTCATATCATGGGCTTCCATAAAAGCTTCGATGTAACCATCTTGACAATTACTAACAATATGCAAATCATACCCCACATGTTGAAGTTCCTTGAGCGTTTCGAGTAGATGTGGATATAAAACGGCTCCGTGTATCCGTAAATATTCGGTTTCTTCTATGCTGCATTCTTTCATAATGATGCGTCGTTGTTCTTCTGTATGATGGGGCAAAATCTCTTCTGCGATATCCCATATGGTTCGTCCCATATAACCCAAACAATCTTGCTCCGTAATGCGAATCTTTATTTCTGGATATCGAGAAAAAACGCGATTCCAAATGGGAACAATTTGGCTTCTCGAATCCCATAATGTGCCATCTAAATCAAAAATCACCAGAAGTTTCATCACAATACCACCTTACTAGTCGTTATTGAAATACATCATATCATAATATGAAAAAGTTGTATATGAAAAAAATCCCATTTATTTATGCTCTTCGTTATAATTATCACTTAATTTTAATTCGAATACTTGACGTATGTCAAAAACTAAGTTAGAATAATGACAGATTTGTTACAGAATTCTCGAAGGAAGGGGGTCTCTTCAAAGAGAATACAAAACAACAAGGGTTGTTATGGATGGATTCAAAAATTTAGGAGGATGAAAGAATGCGTAAATCTAAAATTGTTAGCTTGCTTTTAGTATTTGTTATGATGTTCTCTTTCTTAGCTGCTTGTAATCAAACTCCAGCCCCAGCACCTACCCCGACCCCAGCCCCAGCTCCCGCTTTGGTTCCCGCCGAAGTCATTGCCGAAGCAGTAAAAGGCTTCTTGACTACGATTCCGGATAATAACTACATTATGGCGGCAGATGCGGCATTGAAGTTGAACTCCGAGAACCCCGATGCTGTTTTCTGGGTAGATATGCGTTCTGCTGAAGATTATGCTAAAGGTCACATCACCAATGCAGTCAACATTCCCTATGCAAAAACCGGTGAAAAATTAGGGGTATTGCCGACAAACAAACAAATTGTTTTCCAATGTTATTCCGGGCAGACTTCTGCTCAAGTCACTGCTTTAGCGAACATGCTTGGTTATAATGCAGTTTCTTTCCGTGGAGGTATGAACTTTGGTTGGGCTCCATTGAATTTAGGGGAAGCCACCTTGCAAACCACTGAAAACAAATTACCCGAACCTAAAAAACCGGAACTAGATGCCAAAAAACAAATTCTTTGGGATGCTGTTGTTTCATACTTCACCGATAAGAATTACATCATCGCTCCGGCTGACTTAGATGCGTTAGTCAAAGAAAATCCCGATGCGATTATGGTGCTAGATATCCGTTCTGCCGAAGATTTTGCCAAAGGCGCGATTGCAACCGCCAAAAACATTGCTTTCAAAGAAGTGGGCAAGAACTTGGATCAACTACCTTCCAATAAACCGGTTTATGTAACTTGCTACACGGGACAAACTGCAGGCATTACCATTGCTCCTTTGAGACTGATGGGCATTAATGCAATCAGTTTAAATCGGGGTATGACTGGTTGGACCGGTGCGGAGTTGGGCGTAGTTGTACCTAAATAGGTCACGTGTCAAACATTATAATGGGAGGTGACGTCGATGAATCAGCCCATAGCCTTAAAAAAATGGCTCTTAGGCTTGTTAGCCGTTCTCTTGGTTGGAGTGACTGTCGTGGGCTTCAGTCAATTGGGCGTCAATCCGACCGCAGGAAGTTTGGTCCTGGAAGAACCATTCCCTTATAAAATCGTAGATAGTTCTAGTTGCGTCGCGTGTCATACGAATGAAAGTGTTATCGCTGCATCCAATTGGGGCAAAGACAAACCAGTGGCCGTCAATACAGGCGGCTGAGGTGCTCCCGGACCACAGCTGGAAGCTGTGCAAATGTTTCTCGTTTCCGAGGCATTTCTGGAGACCACTCATGGTAAACTGGGATGTATTTCTTGTCATGGGGGAGAGAATACAGCAGATAAAGCGCTCGCTCACGCCGATATGGACCCATACCCATCCAGTAATTTCGAGGTATCCTGTGGTAATTGTCATAGTGATGTGACTACCACATTTGGCACCTCCATTCATTACACATTGGGCGGGATTGCCAATGGACTACTAGAGTTTACCGATTTTACACTACTATCTGATAGTCCGCATCATGAAGAAGTCTTCGATAACGATTGCTACAAATGTCATGCTACTTGTGGGGATTGTCATGTTAGTCGTGATAAAAACTATTCCAATGGGTTAGTCTCACAACATGATTTCCTAGCCACACCCTCCATGGAAGAAAACTGCTATGCCTGTCACAATGCCCGTAATGGTGGAGAGTACATGGGAACAGTTGGATTCAGTGGCGATGTGCACTTTAGTAAAGGTATGACTTGTATGGATTGCCATCCGACTTCGAACTTTCATGGCGATGGAACAGAATCGTACAATATGTGGGACGAAGAGTTACCATCTTGTTTAGATTGTCATGAAGAGCAAAATCCTGCAACAGCGAAAGATACCATGCATAAAGTACATGGCGATTCTCTGTCCTGTCAGGTATGTCATGCGCAAGCAAACAACAATTGTTTTGAATGCCATTTGGACGAGAAACCAGATGGTTCCGGGTTGGGCAGTTCTTCGGAAGGGAAAATTATCTTCCGAGTAGGTTATAATCCAGAGATTACCGAAGAGCGCCCTTATAAGTACGTTGCTCTACGGCATGTTCCTTCACAGGAAACCATGCTGGAGGTAGTTGACGATAACATGATGCCGAATTTTGACGAGAAATCCAATTGGAAGTATTCGCCTACTCATAACATTCAAAAAAGCACCTTCCAAAACGAAAGTTGC
>CALCNS010000279.1 GCA_937897315.1 uncultured Bacillota bacterium | reverse complement strand
GCTGCTTCGTTTGCTTTCATCACAGTTTGTGGGAGCGTTATGTTCTCTGTACCTTTATCACTATGGTGGAAAAAGAAATCGGGAGGAGGTCATCACTCTTGATTTTTGCACTGATAGCTACCTTGCTTGCCGGTATAGCCGTAGGCGTTTTTTGGTTGCCGTTGGGCTCTCTAGACACCGTATCGGAAGGGGTTATGTATACCTTATATTTACTACTCTTTCTCATCGGAGCAGATATGGCGAGTAGTGGAAACCTATGGGAACGTTTTCGCCAACTAGACCGAAGATTATATTTTTTACCAATCCTCTCCATCCTTGGTTCCGTTATCGCGGGTGCATTTACCGGTCAGTTATTCCATATTGGAGCTTGGCAGGGAGCTGCCATTGGAGGTGGTATGGGCTGGTATTCTATATCTGGTGTGTTATTGGGTCAAACATTGGGAGCACAGTTTGGTGCGCTCGCCTTTCTAACCAATATTTTTCGAGAACTCTATTCTTTTATTTTGATGCCCTTCCTCTTTCGTCGAGGATTCGGTCCTTCTGCCATTACGGTAGGAGGAGCGACCACCATGGATACCACTTTACCCATTATTAATCGATATGGTGGATCAGAAATGACCCTGGTCGCTATTTTGCACGGTCTGGTATGTTCCGCTGCCGTGCCAATCATCGTTCCCTTCTTAGCTTCCTTGGTACATTAGAAAAGATGTCATCCTGCATAAGATGGATGACATCTTTCTCTATTACCCGATGATTTCTTTTATGGTCTCTTCGTTGAGGGACTTCAAGATTTCTGTCGCTAATTGAATGGTTGCATCGAGATCGGATTCAGCCAAGTAACAATAATGGGTGTGCGCGTACCGTGTTGGTATTCCCAGAACCAAACAAGGCACGGCATGGTGTGTGGTGTGAATCGCAGAGCCATTTGTTGATCCGGAGCGCCGAACCCCGATTTGGTATGGTATATCGTGTTGCTCTGCGATTTTCTTCGCATAACGCAAGAATCCTGCGTGGGAGATCATTCCCCCATCTATCACACGAATTTGCACCCCATGTTTCATCCGGCATTGTGCAGTATAACTATCCGTAAAGAAGTCATCGGATGGAGACCCTTCAAAAACTATAGCAAAGTCGGGTTTTACAACTTGGGCAGTAACCTTAGCGCCACGGCAACCCACTTCTTCTTGAGCGGCAAACGCGCCTACCGGTTCCACCTGAAGCGGTAGCTCTTTCACGTTCTCCATGGTTTCAATAATACATTGACAACCAATGCGGTTATCAAACGCTTTACTCATAAAAACGCCGTTGCGTTCGTTGAAATCACAGGTCACATCGGGCATAACCGGATCTCCCGGTTGTATGCCAAAAACATGGATTACTTCATCACGGGATGTCGCTCCAATGTCTATGGTAATGTCAGTCTGCTCTAACATGCGAGTGCGTTCTGCAGCACTCATAAAATGCGGCGGTTTGGAACTGGTTACACCCTTTATGTATTCGCCACGGCTGTTCTTAATGACAACCTGGTGAGCTGGTATGTTGGTCGTAACCCAACCTCCTATGTTGAGAAAGTGAATCATGCCATTGCCGGATATCGATTGTACCATGAATCCCAGCTCATCGCTGTGAGCATCGAGCATCACCACAGGTTTACCGGCAGCAGGGTTTTGTAAACGCGCGTACACATTGTGCATCGCGTCCACTTTGACATTAAAGTTCTCCGTGTATTGCTGAATAACTTTTACCACATCTTCTTCGTATCCCGAGGGTCCGAAGGCATTGGTAATATCGGCAGTCAGTTTTCGATTTGCCAAAATAGTATCCTCCTTTTAAAAATTCTTCTTCTCTCTAATTAGAGTATTTGACTTTAGCGAAGGGTTTTCCTGCTTGAAACGAGAAATGGATGGCAGAAAAGGAGGATGAATGATGTCTTTGCAAGCCCAACGTAAGGTTTACTATGATGCAACTCTGCTGGATTGTACCGGTAACGATCCCTATTATCCAGCTTGGTTAGTTACTGAGGCCGATATCATCGTGGAAATGGGGATAGGCCAACAATATCCTCGCTATACCCATACAGAATACATCGATTGCAATGGTAATACTTTGATGCCTGGGCTCATTGATGCCCATATTCATGGTTCCTTCTATGAAAATGATATGAGTGACCTTTACCGTAAAAACATGCCCGGCATGCAATTTGCCAAAGCCTTTCGGATTTATAAAGAAACACTAGAGATGGGGTTTACCACTGCTCGTGATTGCGGCGGAGTGGATACCGGGGTACGTGATGCGATATTGCAAGGTATCATCCCCGGTCCCCGTTTGACCGTTAGCGGTCCCAGTATTAGCATGACCGGTGGACATGCCGATCCCAGAATGGGTACAGAATATATAGCTCCGATCCGTTCAGCTATACAAACCGGTTTTATTGCCGATGGTGTAGCCGAAGTACAAAAAGCCGCTAGGGAATTGCTACGTCAAGGGGTAGATCACCTCAAGGTAATGGCAGGAGGAGGCTGTGCCAGCGCCGGAGATGAGCCCGATTCCAGTCAATATACACTTGAAGAACTAAAGGCCATTGTCTACGAAGCGACTGCGGTTCATAAAAAAGTAATCGCACACTGTTATTCGCCTCGCAGTATGCAGCTTTCTGCAGAAGCCGGCATTTACAGCATTGAACATGGCAACTATATGGATGAGACCACTGCGATAATCTTGAAAGAAAAAGGTTGTTGGTATGTTCCCACCATGACCACCTATGAAGTGATGGCAACACGCGGTGAAGAGTTTGGCTTATCGTCCTATTTCTTACGAAAAATGCGAAAAGTTCAGGAAAAAGCCGCCGAAGCCGTTGCTATTGCCGCCAAAGTGGGTTTACCAATGGGTTCGGGTTCCGATGTGGTTGGCTCAGGTCAACCCTATAAGACAATGGAATTGGAACTGAAAGCCAATGTGTTAGGCAACATGGAAGCCATTCTCTGTGCGACACGAAACAACGCCAAACTCATGCAATTGGACCATCTCTTAGGCACCCTTCAAGTGGGTTTAAAAGCGGATTTGCTCTTATTGGAAGGTGACCCTCTACAAGACATCACCCTCTTCCAAAAGCCGGAGAAGCGTATGATGATTGTTCAAAACGGAAAGACCGTGTTGCGTCAATGTTAACTCCCGAAAGACCAGATTTCACCCAACTACGCATAGATTTTATGCTGCACTTCGGCAATACCAATGAACCGATTCATCTTTTTATGGCGCCGGGTCGAATCAACCTCATCGGTGAGCATACCGATTATAACGGTGGCTTTGTTATGCCAGCAGCATTAACTCTTGGTTCCTATTTGCTCATCCGTAAGCGTAACGATGATGTAATCCGTCTTGCCGACAGCCAATGGCCTTCTATTTTATCTGTACCGCTTGACCACCTCATGGATTATAGGAAGGCACCATGGGGAAATTATCAGTTGGCCGTGGCAGAGATCTTACAGCAACAAGGTGGTGTCTTGCACGGAGTAGACTGCTATTACCACGAAACAGTGCCTTTGTCTTCCGGGTTATCCTCCTCGGC
>CALCNS010000278.1 GCA_937897315.1 uncultured Bacillota bacterium | reverse complement strand
CTGTCTTTATTAATACTCACGGCAGCTGCTACGACCAGACGTCCTCTGGAATCCCGTGCGCTATTGGGGTATTGCCTGGATTTCTCTATGTCCTTAATGGTAATCAAACCTTTAAGATTCATTTGCTCGTCCACCAAAGGTAATTTCTCAATCTTAAACTGCTGCATTGTTTTCTTGGCATCGATTAAACTGATACCTGCAGGTGCGGTAATGAGATGCTCGGTCGTCATGACTTCACCAATGGCTACATCATATCTATCGAGAAAACGAATATCTCGGTTGGTCAGTATTCCTACTAATTTTGTACCAACCACAATGGGAACACCAGAAATGCGATATCGCTCCATCAGTTCTAATGCTTCATAGACCGTATTTTCCGGAGAAAGGAAAAAAGGATCGGTAATTACACCATGCTCACTTCGCTTTACTTTCATGACCTCCTGAGCTTGACGGTCAATATCCATGTTTGCATGGATCACACCAATGCCACCCTCGCGAGCCATAGCGATCGCCATACGGCTTTCGGTAACCGTGTCCATTCCTGCACTCATGATCGGTAATCCTAATTTAATTCGACTTGTCAACTGGCTACTGACAACGGTCTCCCTAGGTAGCACATCTGAGTAGGCAGGAACTAACAATACGTCATCAAATGTTAAACCTTCACCAATCAATCGATCTTGAAATGACATGATGCTCCCTCTCTTCTTTCTTAAATTTTTAAAATGATATCACAACAGCTAGCATAAAGCAACGGATTTTTTAGAGTAATTCGCTATATTATGGTAGATTCCTTGTTTTTAAGAAAAAAGCATCCTAAGAATATCTTCTCAGGATGCTATGAATTATTGACCTTGATGGTCTAACCAGTGATCTGCACTGACTGCAGCAATCGCACCATCGGCAACCGCAGTGACCACTTGACGAAGCGTTTTGACTCTTAAATCTCCCGCGGCAAACACCCCTGGTACAGATGTTGCTAAAGTGACCTCGTCCGCCACTACATAGTTTTGATTCATCTCGACTTGGTCTGCTACTAATTCCGTTTGTGGTGCATAACCGACATAGACGAATACTCCTGCTGCCGGTAAGAAGAGCTCTTCATTGGTTTCGCGATGAACAAGTTGTAATCCCGTCATTTTCTCGTTACCCGTGACTTCTTTCACCGTATAAGGAGTCAGCAAGGTGACCTTCTCCTCTTTTCTGATGCGGTCTTGGATAATTTTGGTCGCGCGGAACTCGTTACGACGATGCACAATCGTCACTTTGGAAGCGAAGCGAGTTAAAAATAAGGTTTCTTCCAACGCAGAATCTCCTCCACCTACGACGGCAATTTCCTTACCCCGATAAAACGCTCCATCACATGTGGCACAATACGAAACACCTTTCCCGGTATACTCCTTTTCGCCGACCACTTCCATGTGTTTTGGCTGAGCCCCCATCGCTAAAATGACCGCTTGGGCTTCCAGTTCATCTCCGTTTCGAAAGGTAATCCTCTTGGGATTTGTATGCAGCTCCATAGATCGGATCTCTTGAATCATCAGTTTCGCTCCAAAGGAAGTCGCCTGCTCACTCATCACTTCCGAAAGACCCGGTCCATCGATGCTCTTAATTCCAGGATAGTTCTCAATGTGAAAGGTTTGAAAGGCCTGTCCCCCTGGATAATACTTTTCAATCATCACGGTTTCGCGTCCTGCTCTGCTAGCATACAAAGCAGCCGCCATACCTGCCGGTCCGGAACCGATGATCACGATTTCTGTGCTGGTTTTCATCTTACTCACCCTTTTGATGCTTTCTATAATCTTCGATCGCCACTTTCAATGCATCGGCTGCTAAATTCGAACAATGCATCTTCACCGGTGGTAACCCTCCCAATTCTTTGGCTACATCGGCATTCGTGACCAATAAGGCTTCCTCCAAAGTCTTTCCTTTGACCAGTTCTGTTAACATGGAGGTCGTAGCAACTGCTGCTCCACAGCCATAGGTTTGGAATTTCACATCCACAATCACATCGTTCTCAATGGAAAGATAGATACGCATAATGTCTCCACAAGTGGCATTACCCACTTCCCCAACCCCACTGGCATTGGGAATTTGACCCAAATTTCTGGGTTTCTGGAAATGGTCGAGTACTTTATCGGTATATTGCATGTTATTCTTCCTTCCTATTTTTCTTGAATGAGATTTGCTGGCCAAATGGGCGACATTTGGCGCAGCCGTTGAACAATTTCCGGTAACACATTTAGGACATAATCGACTTCATCCATGGTATTTTGTCGACCGAGAGTAAGCCGCAAGGACCCATGGGCTGTGGGATGATCTAATCCGATGTTCAATAAGACATGAGAAGGTTCTAAACTTCCGGAGGTGCAAGCAGAGCCACTGGAAGCACAGATTCCTTGTAAGTCCAGCGAAAGCAAAATGGATTCCCCTTCGATATAAGAGATACTGACATTCACATTACCCGGTAAGCGCTCTGTAGGATGGCCATTTAACCGCACATCGGAGATTTGCAAGAGCCCAGCAATGAGTTTGTCTCGAAGTACTCTTTCTTTATCTGCTTCTTCCCGCATAGTGGCGATGGCAATTTCAATGGCTTTCCCCATGCCAACAATGCCGGGAACGTTCTCCGTACCGGGGCGTAGCCCTCGCTCTTGAGCTCCGCCATGCAGATGTTGTTTGATACGAACCCCTCTTCGCAAAAACAAAGCACCGACCCCTTTGGGTCCATAGAACTTGTGTGCGGCCAAAGACAATAAATCAATATTCATGGATTGAACGTCCACCGGAATATGTCCTACCGTCTGAACGGCATCCACGTGAAAGTAAACACCTTTCGCACGAGTAATCGCACCAATTTCAGCAATCGGTTGTATGGTGCCAATCTCATTATTGGCATGCATGATACTAACTAAAATCGTATCGCTACGAATGGCTTTTTCCACATCTAAAGGGTTCACTCTTCCGTATTCATCTACGGGTACTTCTGTGACTTCGTAGCCGTTCTCCTTTAACCAGAGAAAACTGTCAAAAATCGCGTGATGCTCAATCCCGGTCGTAATGACATGTCGACCTTTCTTCTCTTTCAATG
>CALCNS010000277.1 GCA_937897315.1 uncultured Bacillota bacterium | reverse complement strand
TTTTTCTGCTACTATGTTTATTAAAACTGCAACCAATGTGGAATTGGACCCTAGCCATAGCCCATGTAAATCATGGATTACGCGGTGAGATTGCCGATGAAGAAGCTGAGTTTGTTCAGCACTTGGCTAAAAAGTACAAAATGGATTTTTTCTCTACGAAGATTAATCTTATGCAGAGTCTGGTCGCAAAGGAAAAGGGACTAGAGGCAGCAGGTCGAGAGGAAAGATACTCTTTTTTTGAACGTATTAGCCGGGAATGGAAAGCAGACGCAGTGCTTTTAGGTCATCATGCTGACGACCAGCTCGAGAATTTCTTTATTCGCATATTACGAGGATCTGGGCCTCAAGGTTTGAAAGCGATAGATTCTGTTCGCACATTTGAGTCAGGATTAACCGTTCTGCGTCCTCTTTTGAGTTTCCGACATGATGAGATTGTCCGCTTCTTGGATTCTGAAGGACAAATATATTGTCAGGATGAGAGCAATTTTGAGGGGGAATACCTTAGAAGCAAAGTGAGAACCACATTATTACCACTGATAAAAGAGCTCTCACCGGGTGTTCATCACCATATTCGTCATATTCAAACGGCTTTGCAGCAAGATGAAGACTGGATTGCAGAATCCTTATCACATTGTACAGCCGATTTACCTCAAGACCCCTTTGGCTTCATGTCTTTACCCCTGAATCGTGAACATCCCTGGCCAAAAGCATTCATTTCTCGTTGGTTGATTCAATCTTTTTATAAAGTCGTAAAGCAAGGGGAACCCTTACAATATAAACACATCGAAACCGTATTAGAACATCTGGACCAAATACCCACGTATTGGAGATGTAGTTTGCCAAATGGACTCGAAGCAGTGATTAGCAACCAATACCTATTTGTACTGCACCCTTTCCATGAACATGGAAAAGAGGTTCAAGGTGAAACCATAATGACAGCAGTACTTTCCTCAAGAACTTTGGATTTACCCTCCTTTTCGTGTCAATTGATGGTAGTTCCTTGGACAGAAAAAGACCCAAAAATTGGCGGTTTGGCTTCCACCCGTGTAATGAATCAAGAATTTTCCTTGCGCACTTGGCGTGCGGGTGATACAATCGAATTTAAACAGGGTTTTTCGAAAAAGGTATCCGACTATTTTCAAGAAAGACATGTACCTGTACCTTGGAGAAAAAGAATTCCTTTGCTACTTCAAAATCAACGTATCGTATTGATTCCCAATCATTTTGTGGCGGAGGAATACCAAAACTACGAGGGAGAGATGGGAATACGGATTACCATAAATTCATACCCCAAATGAGAATCAGACATAGAGAAAGGATGCTATTATGATATTAGAAAACAATGTGGAACGAGTTTATATCGATGCCACTTCCTTGTCGGAACGTGTTTTAGCAATGGGCGAAGAAATTACTGCTTTTTATCCTCCTGAGGAAGAAATCGTAGTCATTGGTGTACTAAATGGTTCATTTTGCTTTATGGCGGATTTGGTTCGACATATAAAACAGCCGGTGACTGTCGAGTTCTTTGGTTGTTCCAGTTATGGAAGTAGCACAGAATCGAGCGGTAACTTGAGGATCACCAAGGATTTAGACCATGACATCGCGGATAAACATGTTTTAATCGTTGAAGACATTATC
Organism: uncultured Bacillota bacterium; assembly: GCA_937897315.1. GTDB lineage: Bacteria > Bacillota > JAAYKD01 > JAAYKD01 > JAAYKD01 > CALCNS01. The sequence continues at coordinate 1,746 of CALCNS010000277.1, read as the reverse complement.
GATAGTGGCACAACATTGTCTAGGATGAAAACGTTCTTGAACAAGCGTAATCCAAAGTCCATTCGTATCGCTGCTTTATTGGATAAACCTTCGCGCCGTAAAGTGGATCTTAGAGGGGATTTTACCGGCTTTGAAATAGAGGATTACTTCGTAGTAGGTTATGGCCTTGATTTTGCTAACAAGTATCGCAATCTGCCATACATCGGTATCTTGAAACCGGAAGCATATCTCAGTATTTAAGTTTTAATACATGACGGGAAAGGAGAAATCACTTGAAGAGACGATTTCAATCTGCACCGATGCTTTTGCTGATGATCATCGGATTCATTGCAATTTTCAATTTTTTTATGAATGACAGCGTCCCTCCTACGGTGTTGGACTATAATGTTTTCTGGCAGCAGTTGGAAGCCGAGAATGTGAAAGAAGCATTATTGGTTGATCAACAAATTGAAGGAATATTGAAAGATGGTACTGCGTTTGTCACGGTAATTCCTGAGTCTGATAAAGCAATCGTCAGCCAGCGATTGCTAGATAGTAGCGATACATTTCAGGTGGGATTACCTCCTGAACCGCCATGGTGGTCTGGATTATTGAATACCTTATTTATGTTTGGCTTATTTATGGCATTTTGGTTCTTCTTTATGCAGCAAGGAGCAGGTGGAAACAACAACAAAGTGATGAGCTTTGGTAAGAGCCGTGCGAAAATGCAGCAGGTTGGAGGAAAGAAAATTACTTTCACCGATGTTGCCGGATATGAAGAGGTCAAAGAGGAACTCAGTGAGATTGTTGAATTTTTAAAACACCCTAAACGGTTTATTGAAATGGGAGCAAGAATTCCTAAAGGAGTTTTGTTGGTAGGCCCTCCGGGAACAGGGAAAACCTGGATGGCCAAAGCAGTCTCCGGGGAAGCAGGCGTCCCCTTTTATAGTATCAGCGGTTCAGATTTTGTGGAAATGTTCGTTGGAGTTGGTGCGTCTCGTGTGCGAGACTTGTTCGAAACAGCCAAAAAGACAGCTCCTTGTATTGTTTTTATCGATGAAATCGATGCAGTGGGACGCCAAAGAGGAGCAGGGTTAGGTGGAGGACACGACGAACGCGAACAGACTCTAAATCAGTTATTGGTAGAGATGGATGGCTTTGAAGTCAACGAAGGGATCATTATCTTGGCTGCGACCAATCGCCCAGATATTTTGGATCCTGCTCTCTTACGGCCCGGTCGTTTTGACCGGCAGGTTTTTGTGGATCGACCGGACGTGAAGGAACGAGAAGCAGTTTTGCATGTACACGTAAAAAACAAACCCATAGCGGATGAAATTGATTTAAAAGTCATCGCCAAAGGAACTCCGGGCTTCACGGCAGCAGATTTGGAGAATCTGGTCAATGAAGCAGCCTTACTCAGTGCTAGAAAAGCCAAACACAAAATTGGAATGGAAGAGTTGGAAGAAGCCATCAATCGAGTGATGGCAGGCCCTGCCAAGAAATCCCGTGTAATGAGTGAGAAAGAGAGAAAGCTGAGTGCATACCACGAAGCAGGTCATGCGGTAGTCGCTTTTGCCCTACCCGGATTTGATCCGGTTCATGTTGTTACCATTGTTCCCAGAGGAAGAGCCGGAGGATTTACCGCCGTTTTACCAGAGGAAGATCGGTATTACGTTACGAAGAAAGACATTCTTCACACCATCACCTATGCTTTAGGAGGTCGAGTTGCAGAATCCTTGGTATTTGGTGAAATCTCAACAGGAGCCA
>CALCNS010000276.1 GCA_937897315.1 uncultured Bacillota bacterium | reverse complement strand
ATACGAGGCATCGGGAGCCCACCTGGGTGTAGAGTTCGCTTGGTTCTCACCGGTTAGCAATTTCGGTTCTTTTCCGGGGGATACACTCCAAATTTGGGTGATGTACTTGGTCTTTTCGGTGGGATGACATTGTTTCTGAACATAAAGTACTTGGTCGCCATGGGGAGAAATCTGGGGATCACTAATCCATTTTAGTTTGAATAGATCGTTGATTTCAATGGCACGTTTTGTCATAGTATACACCCTCCTAATTATCTTTCTCAATTATTTCGACTTACGAACAGATGATTCCTGCTGTGATTTTTTCAAAGAGAGTTCACCATCGCAAGGGAAATGAATGAGATAAAGCGAATCTTTGCATGGAGGGGGAGGAAGGCATGTCAAAAACCATTCGTATCGCTTTGGTGGGTTTCGGTACAGTAGCCATCTCATTGTTGAAGCTCATTGATGCCGAGAAAGAACGTCTTTGGAAAGAGCACCGTTGTCAGATTTTATTGGTCGGTGCAGCCGACAGTAAAGGCATCGTTTTATATGATAAAGGGCTTCCACTCCACAAATTAATGATCGTTAAGTGGGACACCGGATCGGTTGCTCATTTTCCGGTATATGGCCAAAAAGGTGGGACTGCGTTGGACATGATTGCGAATACCAACGCCGATATCATCATTGAATCCTCCCCGGCCCATCTACCTCATGGGGAACCGGGAATACAGCATATCTTAAAATCCCTAGAACTAGGCAAGCATGTGGTTAGCGCGAATAAAGCTCCCTTGGTATTGGCTTGGACGGATATTATGCAAAAATCCAAGCAAAATCAATGTAAAATACGTTATGGAGCGGCTGCTAGTGCAGGACTTCCGGTGCTAGAAATGGGTGCTCTCTTAGGATTAAATGGTGAAATTCTGGAATTCGCCGGAGTTTTTAATGCAACATCCCAGTATATTATCAACCAAATGGAACAAGGGGTTTCATATCAACTGGCCATCGCTCAAGCCCAAGCAGCAGGCTTTGCTGAAGCCGACCCAAGCGTAGATGTGGATGGATGGGATACCGCCATGAAAACGATTCTATTGGCCAATACTTTTTTAGGCAGTGTTATTCACTTAAATCAGGTTTCTCCGGTGGGCATACGGCAACTCTCGATGCAAGACATTTCCGAGGCAGCCCAAAGTAGGGAAGTATGGCGTTTGGTTGGCAGAGTAACAAAGGTCGAGGGAGAATGGATTGTTCAAGTTCAACCGGAACGATTAGCATGCCATCATCCATTGGCCATGGGAAGCTGGAAAGATAAAACAATTGTGATTCAAACCAGGAACTTAGGAGAACAGGTTCATGTTTCTCGAGGTGGTTCAGGAAAAGGCACAGCCGCAACCGTGTTGACCGATATTCTAGAAATTGCACGTGATATATAAGACAAGTCCTATCGGAAAAGGGGGTGTAGGGATGATTCGGAAAGTTGTCCTCATGGTCATTGCCATGACAATATGTCTTACACCCGGCAAAATCACAAGAGCGCAAGAAATACGTCATATATTGGATACCCCCGCTCATGATGGATACTTGGTTACTTTAAGTGCTTCGTACTGGCGAGAGTATCAAAGTCAACCAAAAGTCTTGTCTTCTCACCAAGGTGAATCGATTTCAGTTCATCAGCGATTGATTAAGGTGAAGAATCTGTCTGAACTCGATGCCTTTCCGGTAGGTAGCATAGTCCAAGCAGAACCGGATTATGAGTTGTTTCTCTTGGCCGAGGAAGAGCCTTTAGAAAGTCCTTTGGCTTGGAACCATGAGATGTTACAAATACAACAAGCTAGAACCCCGTATAGCGGTGATGGTGTAAGAGTGGCTGTTATTGGCACAGGGCTAAAGCAGGATCAGCCCGATTGGGATTGGACTCGCATCGAGGCCGGTAAGAGCTATGCCAGGCCGGGAAGTAGTACGGAGGATCATCACGGGCATGGCACATTTGTGACCGGTGTG
>CALCNS010000275.1 GCA_937897315.1 uncultured Bacillota bacterium | reverse complement strand
AAAGCTATCTTAACTTAGCATTGACAGAAACAACCTTAGCATCTCGATTGGTTGGTGTTGGTAAGTTATCTTATGAGGATGCTCTTCATTTCGGTGCTGTTGGTCCGGTAGCTAGAGCAGCTGGAATTGCAGACGATATGAGAGTCATCGAACCTTTTGGCGCATATAAAGACTTTCCTGTTCAAGTGGCTACGAATCAGGGTGCCGATGTATATGGGCGAACTGTTGTACGGATCCTTGAAATGAAAGAGAGTTTAAGAATCATTCGGCTGTGTCTGACCAACATGCCTGATGGAGCAATACTAACACGTGTACCTCGACGTGTTCCGGCCGGAGAAGCGATTATTCGCTTAGAAGCACCTCGTGGAGAAGTCATCCATTATGTTCGTTCCAATGGGAGCGATAAACCAGATCGTGTAAGAGTTCGTGCTCCGTCGCAAGCTAATTGGCATGGCATGCAGCACATGCTGGAAGGCGGCAATTTAGCTGATGTACCAATCACAATTGCGGCTATAGATCCTTGTTATTCCTGTACAGATAGAGCCATTGTTTTGCAATCTCAAGGCCAAACGAATGTTACGAATTGGCGGGGATTGAGGAAATACAGTATTGATTGGTATAAAAAGCAAGGTGTTGATTGTTCAACATTGAAGCTCTAGAGGGGTGGAACGGCATCTATGATTCACTATTTGGCAATCCTATGGAGAATACTGATTCTACCTGGATTTCTTTTCCTGTTGATTTATGGTTTTTTGCTGGAGTTTGTTGATCGAAAGCTTTATGCTAGGATGCAAAATCGAATAGGTCCTCCATGGTATCAACCCGTCGCTGATATACTTAAACTTATCGGTAAGAAGACGATTATACCTTCCGATGCCGATGAAGTGATGTTCCGAAATATGCCCATTGCCTCACTGGCTGCTGTATCGACAGCTTTTCTCTATGTTCCGGTGTTGGGAGGAAATGCAGCCTTTTCGTTTAGTGGAGATCTGATCATCGTTTTGTATTTTCTGGCAATACCAACTCTGGCTATGTTCCTAGCCGGTTGGTATTCGCGAGGAGTCTTCGCAACTTTAGGAGCAACAAGAGTTTTAACTCAAATGTTTGTTTATGAAGTTCCTTTGTTCATCGCATTATTGGCACCAACTTTATTAGCAAACTCATGGTCTATCAACGAAATTGCAGCTTATTATGCTGCTCATCCGCTGTATGCATTTATCAATATCCCTAGTATGTTGGTGGCACTGGTTGCGTTCCAATGTAAGTTAGAGAGAGCACCCTTTGACTCTCCGGAAGCGGAAACTGAAATTGTCTCAGGTGCTTTGGTAGAGTATGGCGGTCGATTACTCGCTTACTTTAGAGTTGCTGCAAATGCTGAGTTGGTTCTGATTTTATCTGTATTTGCTGCGATTTTTCTGCCGTTTATGAGTGGTGTATGGTGGTTGGATGCAATCCTTTATTTTGTTAAAACCGGCTTGGGGTTGTTTTTATTAACTCTGATGCGAGCTACCATGGCCAGATTGGTCATCAGTGAGATTGTTCGATTTTGCTGGAAATACCTAACACCCATTGCGATGGCACAAATCGTTTTGAATTTCGTTCTAAGAGGAGTGTTATAATATGGCTAAAATGAGACCTGGAGTTATCACACTAGAAGCATTAACCAATTTGTTTCAAAAGCCTGCAACCACCGAATATGCAGGTAAGGGAGAGCCACCTCTTGAAAGAAATTATCATGGTCGCTTATTATATGATCCAACAAGCTGTGTTGATTGCAAGCTGTGCATGAAAGATTGCCCGACCGGAGCAATCGAAATCATTAATGAAGGCACTCGAGCAGATAAGAAGATGAAAGCGTTGCTCGATGTAGGCAAGTGTATATTTTGTTGTCAGTGTGTGGATTCTTGCAATAAAAGTAGCTTATCTTTTTCTCAAATTGTAGATCTAGCATCAAGTCAGAAAGAAGACTTGATTATAAAATTATGATAGATTGGATGCTCTATTTATCCGATAAGCTGAGATGTAGTAAGAATATCGCCATCATGGGAGTTGGTTCTGTTTTGCGCTCAGATGATGGTGTAGGTATGTTCGTTGTTGAATTGTTGAGCAAGAAAGTGATTCATGATGATATTCTTTTACTCGCTGGGTCAACAGCTCCGGAGAATTTTACTGGTGTGATTAAGGAATTTAATCCTGATTTACTCATCGTCATTGATGCTGCACAAATGGGTCTGCCGGTCGGAGAAATCAAAATCATTGACCCGGATGAGATTGAGGGAATGACGTTTTCTACTCATATGCTACCGCTAAATATCATGTTTCAGTATTTAAACTTAGAAATCTCTTGTGAAATCGTATGTATTGGGATTCAACCTGACAATACTGATCAAGGATTTGAGATATGCCAGCAAGTCCAAGATTCAGCTCAAGTGTTAGCCAAAAACCTTTGTGACTGGTTGAAACGGGAATAAATAAAGAACAGCTTTTCTAATCATATTTAGAAAGGCTGTTCTTATTCTTCAAAGGAAATAAGATGTAGCATTGTCGAATCTATTTTGTAAAGAAAGGGGAGTTGAACTTGAAATTCGTATCTTGGAACGTCAATGGCTTACGAGCCTGTATGCAAAAAGGATTTGAGCAGTTCTTTACAGATATCGATGCCGATTTGTTTGGTTTACAAGAGATTAAGCTACAAGAAGGTCAAATAGATTGGAAACCAAACGGGTATGAATCGTATTGGAATTATGCGGAGAAGAAGGGCTATTCCGGCACGGCAATCTTCAGTAAGAAAAAACCACTCTCTGTGGAATACGGAATTGGCTTAGATCTCTTTGGCAAAGAAGGGCGCAGTATTACTTTGGAGTTTGAAGACTTCTATTTTATAACCCTTTATACCCCCAATTCTCAAGATCAATTGGCTCGACTGAACGAACGCATGGTGTGGGAAGATCATTTCCGGTCCTATGTAGAGCGCTTATCTGCCAAAAAAGGGGTCATTCTTTGTGGTGATCTCAATGTAGCCCATCAAGAAATCGATTTGAAGAACCCAGCCAGTAATCGTAAAAGTGCTGGTTTTTCTGATGAGGAACGTGAAAAGTTTACTGCATTACTGAACGCAGGGTTTATCGACACCTACCGGTATTTCTATCCGGATCAGAAACATGCGTATACTTGGTGGTCCTATATGTTCAAAGCGAGGCAAAACAATGCCGGGTGGCGCATTGACTATTTCTTGACTTCCCAGCAACTGAAAGCGAGGCTGTTGGATGCTAAAATTCATGCGGATGTTTTGGGTTCGGATCATTGTCCGGTTTCTTTAGAAATTCAATAGTAGATTTCTTTGCAATCGAATTATTTCTTATTTAAATTGACATTTCCCGCATTCAATGGTATATTGTTGTCGAATTTAGAAAAAGAAAAATGAGAGAGAGGGATACTATGAAGAAATATAGTGAATTATTCCGCAAAACCATTCAACCAACTGCTTTGTATTTTGGAGTCACTGAGATTGCTCAGTTTCATCGCATACAGGCATCGACCGGGTTTCGTGAGGCGGCCAAATGGGTTCATACCAAATTGGATAGTTATGGGGTAGAGAGCCGCATTCTTTCTAGTCCAGCCAAAGCAGATCATTGGAACTTAACGGCCAAAAGTTTTCAGGAGTGGACTTGTCGAGATGCGTGGTTATACTTACCCGAAACCGGAGAATATTTAGCCGATTATCAAGCGGATCCCATTTCGGTCATTCAACGCAGTGTGTCCTGTGATTATCGCAACGAAAATATCGATGTGGTCTTCATCGAAAAAGGTAAAGCCCGTAAGGAGTATGCCGATGTGGATTTCAAAGGGAAGTTGGTCTTTGTACAAGAACCCTTTGCCTCCTTTGTGGAATGGGCAATACAAGAAAAAGGTGCTGTGGGTTTTATTACCGATTGTATTTATGAACTGCCCGGTGTACGAACTCGCAATGATTTATACGACATTCGCAATTATACTTCTTTTTGGTGGAAACATACTCCGGATGAAATCCCTGCCTTTGGTTATGTATTGTCCCCCAGACTAGGAGATGCTTTAGCCGCTCGGTGCCGAGCACAGATGGCGAAACATTTGAACCATCAAAAGGAATCGCCTTATCTTCAGGTGCGCTGCTATTGTGATGCCTCTTTGTATGATGGTTCTTTGGAAGTGGTCGCCGCGGTCATCAAAGGAG
>CALCNS010000274.1 GCA_937897315.1 uncultured Bacillota bacterium | reverse complement strand
TGTGCAAGCGAATTATTCTCCTGCATTGCCTAATAATAGATACGAACAAAGAGCTACAAAAATCGGGGTCGGATGAAAAAATCCCCCTTTCTTCATTTACCACTCATTGTAGTAAACAAAGAAAGAGGGGTAATCGGGCATTGAAGAAGTTTTTTTACTTCAAAGTCGCTTGTCTAGAATCAACGTTTGGAAAATTACTTTCACCATTAAAGCTTACTTCTACTTTTCTTCGATTCCATTCGGAGAAAGCTTGTTCTACTTTCAGTTTCTTATACGGAAGCAATAATGCGACCAAAATTATTCTTTTCTCGGACACCATCATACACCATAACTACAACAACCTCACACCTAAACGCCGGCACTGTTCTCGAGTCTCCTCAGGCCATATACCAACCTGAACTTCGCCGATATGTGCCTTCTGTAAGAAATACATGCACATGCGTGATTGTCCAATTCCTCCTCCAACAGTGCTTGGCAGACTCCCTTGAACAACAGCCTGATGGTAGAAAAGATTCTGCTTCTCTTCTTGCTTTTTTACACTCAATTGCCAAAGCAAAGACTCTTTATCTACTCTGATCCCCATGGATGACATTTCTAAGGCAATGTCTAACGTTGGAAAGTAAAAAAGCAAGTCACCATTGAGCTTCCAGTCGTCGTAATCTGCTGCCCTTTGGTCATGGCTTAGGCCATTGGTCAATGCACCCCCAATTTGCATGAGGAAAACCGCACCGAACTCGTGAGTAATGGCCAACTCTCGTTCTTTCGCATCTTTATCTGGATACAGTTTCAACAACTCTTCTGTCGTAATAAAGAAAATCTCATCCGGTAGAGGATTGCATATAAAGGGATAAAGTTTTTCTAAATACAACTCCGTATCTAAAAAGACTCGGTATATTTCTCTAACAATTCTTTTGAGTGTTTCTAAGTTTCTCTCCCCGGGGCAAAGAATTCTTTCCCAATCCCATTGATCTACATAGATAGAATGGATATTATCGGTCGTTTCATCTCTTCGTATTGCATTCATATCCGTGTATAGACCTGTATTGCGATCAAAGCCATATTGGTGTAAGGCATACCGTTTCCACTTCGCTAACGATTGTACGATTTCTACGGATGTCTTTCGATCCGATAAATCAAATGCCACCCGTCGTTCTGTGCCGCTCAACTCGTCATTGAGCCCGCTTTCGGGAAAAACCATAAGCGGTGCTGACACGCGTATTAAAGATAAACGGTCTGCTAAACGGTTTTCGAAAAAATCTTTGATTTTTTTAATCGCTGTTTGAGTTTCAAGTAGAGATAATTTGCTGCTGTACCCTTGAGGAATCATCGAACCTCCCATGTGTAACCACTCACTTTCTATAATAGAATAAAAAAGAACTTCCATCGCCCGATGAAGGGACGAAGAAGTTCTGTTCGTGGTGCCACCCTTTTTAGTATGTAATCATACTCTCTTAGGTACTATCATACCTTAAGCCGCTTTATCGCTCGGATGCGTCCCAGTCTACTCTGCTAATGCTAGCATTTTGGTGGTAAGCTCTCAGATGTTCTTGGGGTATACACCGACAATAGGATCTCAGCATTCCTATTTCTCTGTAGTCGGTTCTATATACCTTACTCTTCTGATCATTGCTTTGCATGATGTAATTAATTCATACTTTGAGGTTTTACGACATTGTAGCATGTTTTCACAATATGTCAAGACTTTCTTTTTCCCTATTCATGTTCTTTTGCCCAAGCACGATACAACAATTCTATTCTTTCCTCAAGCTGCATTTTCTCTTCATAGAGTGGCTTCAACTTGCCATACTCTTTGTGTCGAAGTTCTGTCTCAATGATTTTGATCAATTCTTGCAATTCATTTTCCGCTTCGCTAATCAATACTTCGTAAGGTACTCGTTTAGGAAGTGACTCTACTTTCTTGGTTGGAAGAGGTCTTATCTTTTTCTCAGCGGGAGTAATGATTGGTTCTTGCTCTTGGTGCTCGATGATTTGGATGTATTCATCAAATCCACAGTTGAATTCGGTTATTGTGCCGTCTTTCATGCTCCATATCTTTGAAGTGAACTTGTTTAGAAAGTATCGGTCATGGGATACAAATAACAAGGTGCCCTCAAAATCACTCACTGCCTCTTCGATCCATTCTCTAGATTCTATATCCAGATGGTTGGTCGGTTCGTCTAGAATTAGAAAATTGACCTGGTTTTGCATAAGCAGACAAAGCTTTAAGCGACTCTTTTCACCTCCAGAAAGGCTACTCACCTTTTTCATCACATCTGTTGCTCTGAATTTGAACCCGGCAAGAATGCTCCGAGCTTTTTCCTCTGCTAGACCATATGCATGACGCAATGTTTCCAAAACGGTTGCTTCTTCGTTTTCAAAGGTAATGATTTGAGGTAAGTAAGCAATTTTGACATTGCTGCTGACGGTTACCAAGCCGCTATCGCTGGCTTCTTCACCGGTGATGAGTTTGATCAAAGTGGATTTGCCACAGCCGTTTTCACCCACCAGAGCAATGCTATCGTTTCTAGAAATGGAAAGATTTAGGTTTTGAAGCAAAATCTTTGATCCATATTGTTTTTTGACCGAGTTGAAAGCCACAATCACTTTGGCTGCATAGCCACCGCTGTTGAAATCTTCCTCCATCCGCTTGGAGGTATTGGGCTTGTCCACTTTCTCCATGTGCTCGATTCGCTTCTCAAAGGCAAGGATGCGCTTCGATAATCCGGTGTTCGAGGGGTTGATATCAGCCCAAACTTTTTGTCGCTGTATAGCAACTTCTAGCTGATGAATTTTTCGTTGTTGCTGTTTATATTGTTCCGCTTGGGTAAGATAGCGTTGCTCTTTTTCCTCAACATAAAAGGAATAATTCCCCGAGTAGAAATTCGCTTGACCGTTTTCGATTTCAATGATCCTCGTCACCACTCGGTCCAAAAAAACTCTGTCATGCGAAATGATGACTGCTGTTCCGGGAAAACTGAGTAGGAAATTCTCCAGCCACTCCAGGGAAGCCAAATCCAAATGATTGGTCGGCTCATCCAGCAGCAGAATATCGCAATCCCGCAGCAGAATCCGTGCTAAGTTTACTCGGGTTTTCTCGCCGCCGCTTAAAGTGCTGAACAGACTGTTTCGCATTTCACT
>CALCNS010000273.1 GCA_937897315.1 uncultured Bacillota bacterium | reverse complement strand
CGGCATACGAGATTCCGAAACGTGACTGGAGTTCAGACGTTGCTCTTCCGATCTCTTTAACGGGGAAAGCAGTAAACCAGATCATTCCGGGTGAGATCATTTTACCAAAGGACTATGCCAGTCGGTTTGGATATCGGGTTGGAGATAGCCTTTCATTGGCTTTTTTCTTGAATAACAATGAGCTGAATCAAGTTGACTTTGTTGTTGGTGGATTTCTAAATACTGATAATGATCTGCAAAAGCCGCTTGTGCTCAAAGAAGATCTGCTAAAATTGACCGGAAACTCACCAATCAACGCTCAATTATTAGCCTGCTCTGAAATTCGTTCTCACACCACCGGTTTAGTTAGAAATATGAACAAAGTTTACCCCGGAGCGGAGTTTATCTACCCAACCATGCCTACCGATAGAGCTACTGAAGCAATTGCAGATATTCAATCACCGGCAGCATGGGTGATACGTCTTATCTACGCATTTCTTGGCTTGGGAATCATGACCATAGCCCTCGTGACTTTTTTAGAAAGGCGTAAAGAACTGGCAATTCTAAAATCCATTGGTCTTAGATTTACACAGATTGTCAGTCTTTATTTAGCTGAATATGGCTTTGTCTATTTCGGGGGTTTGATAATCGGATATATCGTCCTCGCTTTTCTTCTTCCATATTTTCATTGGTCTTCCCAATTGACACAAAATCAACTTACCTCACTGATGCTGAACAATGCCTTGACAACACTTGGTATTTTCTTGTTAGCAGTCATGTATCCCATTTTACTGAGCCGAGCAGCCAGTGTGAATCAGCTGGTTTTTGCCAGACAAATTCCTCTGTTCACTGCAAAAATCGACCATTTACTCCGACCGAAACCGGAATTCTTATTCAGAGAACGCGAAGAAAATGTGCGAATTCTGCAAGCGGACTCTATTGATCAAAAATTAAGCGGAGCATTTTTACGGCATCCTGGTGAACATGTGAAGCAGGGTGAGGTTGTAGTTATTCAAGAGAGTTGGTTCGGCTTCCGATACCGAGAATGGATTGCCCCTTGTGACGGCACCTTTACCGAATACAATATCTACACAGGGGTCATGGTTTTTACGCCGGATCAACCAAATGCACCGAAGTATCCCTACCCAGCCGATATTTTGACAACCTACGACCGCAGACAAGCAGCCTTCCAAAGCGGACAGCGCAATAATTCATAATGAGGAGGAGAACAATGACACAGATAGATGGGGGTCAGCAGTCAATAGTCTTAGAAACAATCAACCTGAACAAAGCCTTTTATTTAGGCGAGGCCGTATATGCAGTCAACAATGTGAATCTCCAAATTATGGCCGGCGAAATTGCCATGATTGTGGGTCCTTCTGGGAGTGGTAAGAGCACATTGTTGAGCTTAATTGGAGGGTTAGATCGACCCATAAGTGGAGATATCAAGATCAATGGGAAATCCATTGTAACTCTCTCAGAAGATCAATTAGCCCTGATGCGAAGGAAAAGCATTGGATATGTGTTTCAGTTCTTTAATCTGATTCCGCATTTGTCGGCATTGGAAAATGTTGAGTTGCCGATGAAAATTACGGGAGCTAATAAGAAGGAAGCCCGTGAACGAGCAGAATATTTGTTGAATGAGGTAGGGCTAACCTCAAGAGCTCACCATAGACCGGATCAACTCTCCGGTGGAGAACAACAAAGAGTTGCAATTGCCCGTTCCTTAATCAATAAACCAGCCGTTGTTTTAGCCGATGAACCAACCGGTAATCTCGACAGTAAAACCAGAGACATTGTGATTTCATTGTTTCAGAGGTTTCGAGAAATCGAAAAGCAGACCTTTGTCATTATTACCCATGATACCGGGTTGACCCAGTATGCTCAACGCGTAGTTCGTTTGCGCGATGGTAAGATTGAGTCTGTTGTTACTGCATCGTAATCCATCTTCCTTCGTTATGTATTAAGAGAAGCAAATGGAGCCTAGGATATGATTTTTGTGAAAGTGCGACGCAGCTCAAGAAGAATAGAAAAACAGATAGAAACCACAACACCCACCTTCTCGCTAAATTGAGCAAGAAAGGTGGGCGTTGTTTTGCATTCCTAGTAATTAAAGGAATTCGCATAAATAGCGAGGAAATAAGAGTGAAACTAATTTGGTGCAC
>CALCNS010000272.1 GCA_937897315.1 uncultured Bacillota bacterium | reverse complement strand
CAAAACTACAATGATGTTTCCGTAACCTTATTGGTCAAGGTCACCGATGTGAATCCAGATTGGACACCGATTGATACTATTATTAGCAGCACCTCTTACACCTATGGTGATGTAAATGGTAAAGCAGCTCTTCCTTCAACAGGTTCAGCTACAGCCGGTAGTACAAGCTTAACTGGCAGCTTAACGTACAAAGATGCAACAACAATTCAACATGCTGGTTCCAGAGTTATAACTGTCTTGTTCAAGGTCACAACACCTGGAGAATACTTTAATGTTGAAATTGAGAAACCATATACCATCACCATCAATCCGAAACCCATTACAGTGGTTGCAGAAAACAAAACAAGGCCCTATGGTGAACCGAATCCTGCATTGACATATACATACAATTCAGCCGACTTAGTTGCTGGCGATTCGGTAGCGACCTTAAATGCAGCATTAACCTTGGGTTGCGTGGCGGATGCAGCAACCAACGTAGGTAATGTTGACATTACCGGTCTAGATACGAATGCAAATGATGATTATGTCGTAACAGTAACAAAAGGAACACTAACTGTCAGTAAAGCAACCATTAATACGGTTATGAGTAGACCTCCAGCATTTGATGTTCTAGCAAATGTAGCACAAAACACTGGCTTGAGTGCTCTGCTTCCGTTGGTGACAACAGCCTCGGTTCAAGTGGAATATGGGAACAGCCACGTAACGAGCTTACCCATATCCTGGGCCTTCGAGCCAGCAACGGTATTTAACATTAAGGGCGCTGTGTATAAATTGAACGGCACTTTGGATGTTGGTACAAACTTCAATACCTATACGGGTGTATACCAAGCTACTTTAACTGTAAATCCGATTACTGGAACCCTTACTACAGTAGTACCCAACAGCGTGACAATAGCAGAAATCAATCAAACCAACGCAACATCTTATGCTGATTTTGAACTTCCGGCAAGCTTAACCTACACATTGGATCAATCCATTGGATCGACCACTTATACTGCGCCGCAATGGGACCGCTCCATTGGTGATTTGAAGGCAATTCCGGTCGAAACCTCCCTCATGGTAACCTTGGTTCAGAGCGCAGACAGTAATAGTGTTCCTGTTTGGTTGACCATCGCACCATTAACCATCACGGTCAATGTAACGGAGAAATTGCCGATTCTAACCAATGACATTACCATAACCGATGCTACCATCACTTATGGTGATGCCTTTACACCAACATCAAGCATTGCAAATGGCAGTAGCTATGGCAATCCGGTTGCGACGTACTCATTCGTGGATGCTCAGAATCAAGTATTGACTGAGCAACCCAAGAATGTAGGCACCTATGACATGATTGTGACCTATGAAAGTGCTACACATAAAGGATTTAACAAATCCACATTCGTTATCAATCCAAAACCGGTCACGGTCATTATTGAAGACAAAACCAGAGCATATAACGTGGCAAATCCTGCACTCACTTGGGTTTTTGATACCGGATTTAGCATGATTGCAGGAGAAACCCCGGAAGATCTCTTGGTCACCTTGACTTGCACGGCGATCTTAACCAGCCCAGTAGGCACACCGGTCAATATTACCGGTACCTCAACCAATACCAATTATCTGGTTACCTTTAAGGGTGAAACAGCAGGTATATCAGGTATCTTAACCATTAACAAGTCCTCAATGGCAGCATTAAGCCCCACCATTACAACAATCCCTGTGGCGACTCCTGTTCCCATTGGTTACGTGCTAATCGCTTCGGTTGCTAATGTTGCCGACGGTGAACTAACTTGGGAATGGTATCGTGGCGGAGTCCTTATCACGGGTGAAACAAGCAAAACTTATACCCTTGTTAACGCAGATTCGAATCAAACGATCACGGTAAAAGCAGTAGCCAAAGAAACCAATTACACCGGTACATCCTTAACGAGTACCGCAAAACAAGTGGTGAAGGTGAATGCTACTGGAACAGCGGCAGTTCAGTTGAAAACAGACCAAGACAGTGATGGAGTCGCAGAAACTGGAGATGTATTGACCGTTGTCACAACACTTTCTCCAGTAGAAGCCGCTACAACAACCAAAACCTATCAGTGGAAACGGAACAATGTGGACATCAGTGGTGCAACAGCGGCAGATTACACTTTGACTGCTGAGGATGCAGGTAAGAATCTATCTGTAATCGTAACCTTAAGCGGTGACTTCGCAGGTACTTACACTTCTTTAGCAATTGAAGTGGGCAAGATTCTCCTAACAGGTAATATAAGCATTGGTGGTAATACTGCTGTAGGAGATGTATTAACAGCGACCTTAACTTCGGTTCCTGGTGTTCTGAACACTGATTATGGCATTGTCTGGTTACGCGATGGCCAGACGATAAGCGGTGCAACCTCAAATACTTACACCTTAGTTGCAGCTGATTTAGGTAAAACCATAGATGCTAAGGTTGTTGCGAAAGGCACGACCTATTCCGGTGAACTACTATCTGCAGGTGGTATTCCAATTCCGGCTGTAGCACCTTCTGCACCAAGTATGAGCGGGTACGCAGGAGATAAGTTGATAACCGTCAACTGGACCGAGCCGGCAAATGGCGGAAGTCCGATTACCCATTATGTAGTGCAAAAAGATGCAGACGACCCCATCCTTGTTGCAGCGACTGCAAGAAGTTATGCCTTTAATAGGTTGACCAACGGGACGAAATATACGATTAAAGTCTCTGCAGTCAATGTAATCAATGCAGGTCCAGTCAGTTCATCGGACTTTACACCACAACCTCCGGCGGACGAACCCTATGTTCCTCCAACACCTCCCGCTCCTCCCACGAATACGGTTCCGGTGACTGTTGGCGGTGAATCCAAACCTGTGGCTACAACGGAGACTACAGAAACTCCGCAGGGAACCACACAAACGACGACTACAACAACTGAAGACTTGACGAAAGCCATTCAAGACTCCACCACTACAGGAACAACGGTATCGTTAACCTTTACCAAACCTGCTACAACCTACACCGGGGTTCTTACAGCTAGCACAGTAAAAGCCATGGAAGAGAAAGAGGCTGTGCTAGAAGTGAAAACAGAAACAGCTACATATACATTGCCTGCTCAAGAAGTAAACATTCAACAAGTCAGCCAGCAAATTGGTACTAGTGTTCCTTTAGAAGAGATAAAAATTTCGGTCACTATTTCCGAGCCACCTGCTGATACCGTAAAAGTCGTTCAAGATACGGCCAATGCCAACAACTTCACCCTTGTAGTACAACCGGTGCAGTTCCAAGTGACCGCCACTTACGAAGATCAGGTAGTACAAGTATCTAAGTTTACCGGCTATGTAGAAAGGACCATTGCGATACCCGATGGTGTCGATCCCGCCAAGGTTACCACTGCGGTAGTGCTAAACGAAGATGGTAGTTTCACCCATGTTCCTACTACCATCGTGATGCTGAACGGCAAGTACTTTGCAAAGATTAACTCCTTGACAAACTCCACTTACACCGTTATTTACAATGATGTCACGTTTGCCGACACTACGGGTCATTGGGCAGAGGCGGTTATACACGATATGGGATCACGACTCATTGTATCTGGGGTTGGCAACAGCAAGTATGAACCGAACCGACAAATCACACGTGCCGAATTCTCTACGATTTTAGTTCGTGCTTTAGGTTTGCGAGAAGGTACTGCGAATTCCAAGTTCCCCGATGTCACGAATCATCAATGGTATTCCGGCTACGTGCAGACGGCGGTAGAGTATGGTTTAATTACCGGATATCAGAATGGTAACTTTGGCCCCAACGATGCCATTACTCGTGAACAAGCCATGACCATGATTGCTCGAGCCATGAAGTTGACCAAACTCAATACAGCTTTTGCATCGGAGGAGGTTCTAACCATCTTAGGGCAGTATGCAGATGGCGTCGACGTTTCGGACTATGCCAAGTTAGCGATTACTGCTTGTGTCAAACACGATATTGTGTCTGGTAGAACGCTGAATACTTTGGCACCTAAAGAATTCTTAACCAGAGCAGAAGTAGCAGTGATTGTTCAACGCTTATTAAAGAGCAGCAACTTAATCTAAATCTAGTATCAAACGGCACCTTGCCTGTCTCAGGCAAGGTGCCGTTTTCTATGGAAACAAAATATCTTATTGATAAAAAGAACGAACAAAGCAGGAGAATCTCCTTGTGGAGAAGAAGTAAAACCCATAATATAAAGAGTAGGAGTGAGCTAAAATGGAATATGTATTTTCAAAAAGGATTTCCAGCATGCAACCATCGGCTATTCGAGAAATTCTAAAAGCAACAGCCGATCCAAAAATCATCCCTTTTGCTGCAGGTAATCCAGCTCCGGAAGCATTCACAGTAGAAGCCATCATTCGTTTCACCGAAGAGATTTACCGTGAAAATCCCATAGCTGCCTTGCAGTATTCGCTTACCGAAGGGTATCCGGCTTTAAGGCAAGCCATGAAAGAATACTTAAAAACTAATTATGGCATCGGACGTGATTTTGACGAAGTAAACATCATCTCCGGTGGTCAACAAGCCATGGATTATGCTGCCAAAGTGTTATGTGATGAAGGGGATACGGTTATTTGCGAGAATCCAAGTTTCATTGGAAGTCTCAATACCTTCCGTTCGTACAGCTTGAACTTGGTTGGCTTACCCATGGAAGAAGATGGTATTCGCCCCGATGATTTGGAAAGAGCACTAAAAGAAAATCCAAAAACAAAAATCATCTATTTGATTCCCACTTTCCAAAACCCATCCGGCCGAACTATGAGCTTAGCAAAACGCAAAGCCATTTACGAAATAGCTGTACGTCATCAAGTAATGATCGTAGAAGATAATCCATACGGTGAATTGCGTTTCCGTGGGGAACATGTTCCCAGCATTAAATCCATAGATGAAGAAGGAATCGTATTATATTGTGGTTCTTATTCAAAAGTAATTTCTCCCGGTATGCGGGTAGGATTCGTTGCTGGACCTAAACCGGTTTTGGCAAAAATGACCATTGCAAAGCAGTGCAACGACGTGCATGCCAATATATTGGCTCAAATGGTCGTTCATCGTTTGTTGACACAATTCGATTTCCAAGCACATTTAGAGCGACTCCGCAGCATTTATCGCCATAAATGTCAACTGATGCTCAATGGACTCGACACCCTCATGCCGTCAGTAAAGCATACCGTTCCGGATGGAGGGTTATTTGTCTGGTGTGATTTACCTCAAGGAGTGAATATTTTCGATTTTACCAAAGCAGCACTGCAAGCAGGGGTAGCGATTGTCCCAGGTAACAATTTCTTTGTCGATAGTACGCAACCTACTCAATCGGTTCGCTTAAATTATTCAACACCGAAGGATGAGCAGCTCGTCAGAGGCATTGAAATTTTGGCCGATCTGCTGAACCACTGGAAAGGTTAAACCATAGTCTTTCGGGCCATCTCAATCCTTTTCGAGATGGCCTATCTTTTTATAATTGAGGTGATGGATAGTATGGAACCAAGAAGCAGCCGCAGAAGAAAGCAACAACAGAAGAAGTTTCCGTTTTTGTTGGTTTTTCTCATGCTTGGAGCGTTGGTCGTAGGCTTTTTTCTTAGTCCATTGCTCATGGAAGCCATTGATCTCAATTTCTCGGAAAAGGCTTTCCCATGGTGGGAGCAAATA
>CALCNS010000271.1 GCA_937897315.1 uncultured Bacillota bacterium | reverse complement strand
CCCGTGCGCTTCCCATATATTTTGCGACTTGTTCATGAGTGTACTTAATTGTATCTTCGTTTGTTTTGCTCATCTCATCCCATAGGAAAATGGCTAATCTCTGGTCCATTTTCATAAAGAGTAGCTGTTGCATCGCCCACATGACATCGGAAAAACGATCGGCCGCTAACTTGTAGGAGAAGCATTCGACAAAGATATTGCTTTCAGCTAATCTTGCAAAGAAAGGTGCACTGATCATCCACAAATCTGTTTCTTCTTCGGCATCAATATGTACATCGAAAGTAATATTGCTCAACATACAAGATGCCGATAAAATGCACATATCTCCGGGTCCTAAACGATATAAGGTTACATCTTTACCCTCTTCCGATAACAAGTACGTGCGCAACATCCCGCTACGAACCAGCAATAATCCGGCACAAGTTTGATCTCCACTGTGGATACAAGTATATTTGGGATAATGCATTAACTTACTTTGATCCAAAAAAGCTTCTTGTTCCTCAGAAGACATATTCTCCCAAGCCGAAAAATAGCGGGATAAAAATTTAACATAGGTCGCCTGATCTAGTTGTGCTCGATCCACGATGTCACCTCTCTTTTAGTCCTTTGGAAAAACAAAATGAAATGTTGTACCGGTTCCAAGCTCACTATGAACCTCCACCTGAATACGATGTCTGTCCGCGATTTGCTTTGCTATAGCCAGTCCTAGGCCACTCCCGGCTTTGTTGTCTTCGGATTTCACACGATAAAAGCGATCAAAAATATAAGGTATATCTTGCGGAGCTATTCCAGGTCCTTGATCCGAAATCGTTACTTGGTTCTCTGTTAATTGTATCATAATTTGACCCTGTTTGGGAGAAAACTTTATCGCATTATCCAAAACCACCAAAAACATTTGACGTAATCTTCCATAATCTCCGTTCACAACGTAGAGGTCTTTATCTGCATGCATATGAACTTCTATGTTTTTCTCCTTGGCCAATGCTCTACTGCTTCGTTCCAAATCCGAAAGCACCTCGTAAAGGTTTAAGTCCTCGCTTTCCATTTTAAAATCACTGTTTTGCAGTTTGGTTAAGTCCAGCAAATCATTGACCAACCGTTGTAAAAACAGACTTTCGTTCCTCATTTGCAAATGATATTCACGAACTTGCACCGGGTCCGTCACGATGTCGTCGCACAGTGCTTCCAAAGACCCGCGAATGACGGTAACCGGTGTCCTTAACTCATGAGAAATATTAGAAATAAAGTCTTTACGCAGTTGATCCAATCGAGTACTTTCTAAGCTGGCTTCATGTAAACGCTGACTCAGTACATCAATGGACGCAGCCAGCTCCCCAATTTCATCTGTACTGGTGACACCTGTTTCAATGTTATATTCTCCTTGAGCTAGCCGGAACGCAGTCAGTTGCATTTTTTTCAACGGTTTTGTGAGTGATATCGCGAAAAAGATGGATAAAGCAATCGCAAGAGCTAAGGCAACCAGCATACTGATGGTCAACAGACTCAGACCTTGACGTATGGATTCATTAATGCCGTTAACGGGGGTATGAAGCAGAAGCGCACCAATGACGACTTGATTGGAAGTGATTGGAACACCTACCGTTAGCGTTGGTGAATCGAGAAGCGAGCTAAACCCCTCACTAAATGTGCTCTGTCCGAAAAATACTTCTTTGACAACCGTATCGGCATCAGGAGGTAAATCCGCGTAAGTCACTTCTTTTTCCTGACCAATAAGGTTTGTAATGACTTGTAGATTCTCATCCACAATCCAAACATTGGCCTGATTCAAGTCATTGAAGATACGCAAATAAGAACCATACATTCCTGTTCGCCCCATGCTGCTCATTCCGTGACCCTGCCCGGTAGTTGGGTTCACATTGATGCTATTGCTACTTAACACCCTGGACATGGCTGTAGCTCGATCCAGAAGTTCTTCTTTGTTCAGTTCCAAAACCTGCTTTCGAAACAAGCCGGTGAAAATAACTCCAATCAAAATGGAAAACAGCAATAATATTATAAAGAACGATGCGGTCAATTTGTA
This sequence comes from uncultured Bacillota bacterium, assembly GCA_937897315.1. GTDB lineage: Bacteria > Bacillota > JAAYKD01 > JAAYKD01 > JAAYKD01 > CALCNS01. The sequence goes on along the minus strand of CALCNS010000271.1, from coordinate 4,536 downwards.
CGCAATTTTATGTTTCATGTTCTATTTCCTCAAATTTATAGCCAACACCCCAAATAGTTTTGATGTCCCAGTGATCCTTCTCATAGGGTTCTAATTTTGATCGTAATCTCTTGATATGTGAGTCCACTGTTCTGGTATCGCCAAAATAATCATATCCCCAAACTTGATTTAGCAAATGATCTCTTGAAAATACTCTGTTGCGATTATTTGCCAGAGTCCACAAAATCTCAATTTCTTTCTTGGTTAAGGAGACCGGTTGATCACTAATGCTGACTCGATACTGATCCAAGTGAATCTCCAAGTTTCGGTAGATTAATACATCTTGTTTTCTGTCTTCGGAAGTTCCCATACGACGTAAAATGGCACGAACCCGTGCCATGACTTCCGCCGGAGAAAAGGGCTTCACAATATAATCATCCGCACCAATATCTAATCCCATAATGCGTTCAAAATCTTCCCCACGTGCTGTAATCATCAAGATAGGCACATTCGATTTTTTTCTGATTTCTCTACAAACTTCAAATCCATCCATTTTGGGCATCATGACGTCCAATAAAACCATATCAGGATTGCTTTTCTCAAATTCTCTAATTGCTTCTTCACCATCACGTGCTATAATAGTGTTGTAACCTTCTTTTTTCGCATACTCTTCTAAAATGGAAGTGATTTGCTTATTATCATCCACGATTAATAGTTTTGCCATACGCTCAACTCCTTATCTCTATAGATACCTTACAGGATAGATGTGTCAAAATCATGGCAGATCTTGGAGTTCACCAGAAAAAATTGTTTCAGATTTTACAATAGAAAAACACAATTTTGCCACAAAGTTCCGTTATGATGTAATCAAGCAGAAAACATTCTGCCAAACAAAAATCGATTAGGAGGACAAAAAAATGAAAAAAGGATCTCGTATGTTTCTCATTACTGCAATGATTCTGGCGATTAGTGCTTTGTCTTTGTTTGCTTTCGCTGCAACCGAATATCAGAACCCGGCTGAAATATTGGCCAACCTAACCGGAAAGACAGTAGAAGAAGTCATTCAACAAAGCAAAGATTCAGGCGTTACCTTAGGCGCTTTGGCAAACGAAGCGGGTGTCTTGGAAGCCTTTAAAGCGGAACTCACTGAACTACAAAAAGCTCGTATACAAGAGCGTGTTACATCAGGCCGAATCACCCAAGAACAAGCAGATGAAATGATTGCCAGAATGCAAGAACGTCTTATGAATTGCACCGGCGAAGAAAATTTTGGTCAGCGAGTAGCTTTAGGTCTTGGCATGAGAGGGATTGAAAAGAACGCTGTTCGTAGTGGACTTGGCGGTCGTTCTTTAGGTCAGATGATGCAACGTGGCGGTATGCTACGTGGTTGTATTCGCTAATACCAAAGGAAAACCCTACAATAAACCCGATGCTTTTGCATCGGGTTTATATTTTTTACTTATCTAGGTATGGTTTATAATCTTGCCATTCAGAGGGAAGCGCTTGCCCAGGTTCCAACTCCACATGTCCTGAAGCATATGGTTTACCATCAATTTGCAATTCTACCCAAGAAACTTGATAATGATATCCAAATGTGGCAGCGATGCTTTTCAGCAATAATGCTTCCAAGGTGGTCCCGGCATTCATCTCACTGACAAACTCTTTAGACAGATTTAAAACAAGTCGATTCTCTGCAGATACTCGTTGAATATGAAGAATACGGGTATTCTCACTAAATATCGGCAGGAGGGAGCTCCCTTGGGGGGCTTTTTTCATTTCTTGCATCCAACTCTCCGCCATCTCCTGATTTGTAGACAAAAGAACGGGGATTTCCGTATACAATAAGGAGTTTAGCTCAAATTCCGGATAATAGACCCGAATCATTGTAGGATATTTTACCTCTTTTTCCGTTTTCACGAGGATGCTTCGAATTTCGCTACTCGGCTCTTGGCTGTTTGTAAAAACCTGTTGTACTAACCCAACCGTTGGTGCATAATATTCTTTTAGCGTAGAGTGTTCAAACCTGGTTGTTACCTCAATACACTTCCATACCCCCATGGCTGTATGCACTTCGTAATCCACGGAAGTAATGGCACGTTCCGCCTCTACCTGGTCTTGTTGAACTTTCCAAGTGGTTCCGACTTTCAGAGGTGACTTTAGCAATATCTCTTCTCGGTTCGTTTGATTCATGGCGGACCAACGACCATAACTTTCCCCTTCGAAAAACACTCGACTGATCGTGTCCAAATCACGACTGTAAACCGAAATAGAAATGGTACCACCATTGATTTTTCTCTCCTGCATCTTGTTTCCATCTACGTAATCCACATACGTCTCAAAAGCTGCATATTCGTTTCCTTCACCCGCAAAAATCTGATGCCGGTTCTCTTGGAAAGGAAAATACTCCTCCAGCGTATATGTTTTAGGTTGATTCTGGCTTGTACATGCCGATAGAACAAGTGTGGATAGAATTCCCATCAAAATTAGTCTTTTTAGCAAACGAACACCCCCCTTTTATACAAAGCTATATGTCGTTATAGACGAACACCTCGCCAAAAAGGTTCCGAATTCTTAATATAAAAGGAAAATGATCGTTTATTCACGAAGTAGAGTTAAGAAGAAAGAGGTGTTTGAAGTTGGATTTATCCTTACTGCAAGATATTCCCCGCTTTAAAGAGTGGCATCATCTTCAAGAGTTGACCGGCGGAAACTCCAGAGAACGCAAATTTCGTTTAGTGGATGGTAACGGGCAATCCTGCATATTGCGCATCTCGCAGGTTGAACGCTTTCACCTGAAACACCAAGAGTATGCAAATCTGGTTCGGCTTGAACCCTACGGTTTATGTATTCCAAAACCGTTGCAATTTGGATTATGTAACGGTGGAAGTCACTTATATATGCTTTTGAGCTGGATTGAAGGAACGACAGTGGCCTCTTTGCTTCCAGCAAGTTCGGAAGAAGAGCAGTTTCAATTGGGTATTCAATGCGGACAGACTCTTCGTGGATTACACGACCTATCAATGGTTCGCTCTTCTATTCCATGGTTGGAGCGTTACCAAGAAATCGAAGAAGATATTTTGAAGAAGTATCATCATTCTCCCATTCGCTTAAGAAACGAAACCTCCGGACTTGATTATTTGCAAACCCACAAACATTTGCTAGAAAATCGACCTTTAGTCATCAAACATGGCGATTTTCACGCAGCAAATTTGATATGTACTCCATCGAAGCAGATTGGCATTATTGATTTTGATCGTTGCATGATTAGCGATCCTTATGAAGAGTTCGCCATTTTGGTTTGGACCGCCCAAAAGCATCCTGCTTTTGCCAGAGGTCAAATTGCTGGCTACTTCCACCATGAAATTCCGCATGACTTCTTTCCATTGTTGACGTATTATATTACTGTGTATGCTTTCGAACACGTTTCTTGGGCGTTGGGATACGGAAAACACGGCATAGATACCATTCAAAAGACGGCCGAAGATTTAATCGATTTGTTTGAAAATTACACCCACTTTCAACCGGCTTGGTACAGATAGGAGATGATCATTTGACTGCATATCGCACTACTTTACCTCGTATAGGTAGCCACTTTCCTGCTAAGAACACCTTGCCGCCACTCATCTTTCACTACACTTCACCCACCGGGTTGCTTGGAATTTTGCAAGAAAGCACCCTGCGCTTTACGGACCGGCAGTTTATGAACGATGTATCCGAATACATACACATTCGAAAGCCTTTTCGTATTGCTATGGAATTACTGAAAGAAGAGTTAAAGTATCCCTACCTTTCGGAGATTGCTTCTGCTTTGTTTGATCACACACGCAGCACTACCGAGCTTGATGCTACGGATGAATCTCATTACTACTTGTTTTGCGCTTCTGTAGTACCGGACTCGTTGGGCATGTGGAATCATTACATAAAAGACAGGAATTATCAGGGCTACAGTGTTGGATTTCATGTGGGGTGCTTACTCGAATCCTTTCGCGAATTGTCACTCCCCGGTGTCAGTATCAGCCATGGACGGGTCATTTATAAAGAAGATGAGCAAGTAGATTTGTTGCATCATGCTTTAAGAGAAGTCGATTTGGAAGTTTCGCAAATCAGTAAGGATATGGAATCGGTCCTCTGGGATGATAGACGTTTTTCAAGTCTGGCAGAAGAAATTCTTAAAAATCGGTTAGAAGAGTATCGTTTGTTCTTTAAAGACGAGAGCTTTGCTGACGAAAGAGAATATCGTTTGGTTTTAAAAATACCTCAGTCTGCAGAAGAGCAAATGGATCGCATATTGACCAAAGGGTACACTTCAAAAAACGGATTGTTTATTCCGCACTTTGATTTATCCTTCAGTAAAGAAAATGCACTACATTCCATTAAAGCGGCTCCCATGATAGAATTCCAATTAGCTAAAATTGGACTGCAACGCTTCTTAAACGATCATCATTACCCTGTGGATAAAATTGAGATTACACAGTCGACAATTCCCATACGATTCTAAAAAGATCCCCGATACTTCATCCTTTCGAAGCATCGGGGATTTGTTTTAATCAGCCGCAG
>CALCNS010000270.1 GCA_937897315.1 uncultured Bacillota bacterium | reverse complement strand
AACGAAAAGATTCAGTAACTTACAAATAATGTGGCGTTTTAGGGGTTAAAACTTCTGTTCCGGTATCGGAGATGAGAACCATATCTTCAATATTAAAACCATTGTAATCGGTCATGTAGCAGGGAACTTCAATCGCTAGGATCATTCCTGCGACCAATTTTCTCTGGTTCTGTATGCTTATATAAGGATCTTCTGCTGTAGCAGGTCCCAAACTGATGCTATGCCCCAAATGCCCTCGCAGGTAATTGGGGTATTTTTGTTGTACAATGTTGTAGCCCTTAGAGAAAAGCTCTGCAAAAGTGACTCCCGGTTTGGCAAAGGCAATCATCGCTCGTTGAGCTTCATAGAGTTTGTCTTTTAAGTCAAGCAACTCCTTACTGGCTCCGGGCAATACCCATGTCCGCGACGTGTCGGTCGTATAAAATTGAAACTCAGCATTCACTCCTGCATCGAACTTTATGACTTCACCTGGTAAAGCGGCTTTTTCTCCTGGTAAAGTCAAACGAGCTGCATTGGATCCCGCGGAAAACATGGACCACGCGCTCGGTGCAGCTAGACCGCTTTGAATGACGTGCGTTCGAAAACATTGTACCAGTTCTCGTTCCGTGACACCCGCACGAGCGATTTGGCTGACTTCATAAAACGCATCATCGGCTACCTTACATAATGTGCGGAATATGGCGATCTCATCTTCGTCTTTGACACTGCGCAGTTCAACAAACAAACCCGATATGTCGCGCCACTCCACTTCCGGAAATAGTTCTTGCAGTTGCTTTGCATAGGACATAGGGACATAGGCCATCTCGATACCAATCACTTTGTTTTCTATATCCATTTCGTTCAGAAATTGCTCTAGGACCTGCAAAGAAGATCGCATGGGTTCTCGCTGCTGAACTTCTTGTCCTAACATGCTTTCCTTTCGAGCAGCACCTACCCAAGTGTGATATTTTTGAATCACATAAGGCGCTGACGCATTCATCATAAAACTGGGTTCCTCAAAATCCATGGTTGTAATATGCACAGGGGTGGTTTCGTCAGCAGATACTACCGCAAGTGAGAATCCCGGCGTACGCGAAACAGTAAGTTGATGCCCGCTAAGGCCGGTAACATAGAAAAAATTCTCCGGCGAGAGGACAATCGCTCCTTGTATTCCTAAAGAGCGTAGTGATTGACGAAGTTTCGCGTATTTTGGTATGTAACGCATGAGAATCTCTCCTTTGTAATTGAGTGAACAATGGTATCAATACTAATCAAAGTCATCGAATATTCTTATTATACTATATCAACTCTAGTAAAATGTAAAGTACTATTTAAAAGAATTTGTTTCTTTTTTAGGTAAAACGACATTCAAAAATATTTTTATTAAGGCATAGGGAATACTTGACATCTCGTTTTTGCAATGCTAATATGAAAACAATGGTATGAATAGAACAATGTTACTCAGGAGGTTTGAGAATGTTTAACTATCAAGTGAAGTGGAAATTAAACCCTCAATCGAATGAACCATATATCAAACAGCTAGAGAACAACATTCGCTGGAGTATCTCATCGGGAGATATTTCTCGCCAGGAACGGCTACCAACCATACGAAACCTAGCAGAGTTATTAGGTATTAGTGCCAATACTGTACGAAGTGTATACAAAAAACTGGAGAAAGATGGATATTTGGTGACACGGCCACATCATGGTACCTTCGTTTTGTCTGTAGAGGAAAACCTAGATGAGTGCACCACCGAGTTTCGAAAAGCGGTAAAAAACGTCTTGAGATCCGCGTTAACACCACAAGAAGTTCGAGATATCTTTGAACAAACCTTTCAAGAATACTTAACTTCACTAGAGCATAAACCCATTCTTTTAGTAGAAACCGATAGGCAGACCATAGATGGACTGGGTCAACAAATCGAACAAGCAACTTCGTTTCCTATTGTTGGTATGTTGATTAAAGAGTTTGAGGATTTTGTAAAGAAGAATCCGGAAGAATTAGAGCAATATAGCGCCATAGTCACCACATATTTTCATTATTCTCGATTACGGAATACCAAAGGTGTTTACGCCCCCATGGTATGTGGAATGGTGCAGAACATCCGCGAATCTGTTATTGAAACTCTAAACAACGTCCCTACTCAGGGAAAAGTCGGGTTGTTTTGCAGACGTCATGATCCAGTCTCGGCTTTACAGAATTTGATTTACTCCATACGCAGTGACATCGATTTATCCATACACTATGATGATGCTTTAAATTGCGATTTAGATTTTGGTGACAAATGGCTGGCTATTTGCTCCTCTCCTGCAACTACGGTCTACCTAAAAGATCGTATACAGAGCACCATACCTGTTCTAGAATTGCTCGATGGAATCAATGCTCAATCGATGAATATGCTAGTGGAGTTTTTGAAATAGAATACTTACAGAAACGTGGTGATATGATGTCGGGAGAATTTTTGAAGATTCACAATCTCAAGGTCGTTTACTCGGCGGATGGACAAATCGTTCATGCCATTAATAATATTTCTCTAAATATGAAAAAAGGTGAAACCTTGGGTTTGGTTGGTGAAACTGGAGCAGGGAAGACCACACTGGCATTAACCTTACTTAAGCTTTTACCTAAGCAAAATGGGAGAATTCTCGAAGGCTCGATTCTCTTTCAAGGTCATGATTTAATTCAGGCAACAGAAGCCGATATGCGATTAATCCGTGGTAGTCAAATTTCGATGATTTTTCAGGATCCCATGAGCAGTCTTAACCCCGTACTCACAGTTGGAGAGCAAATCGCTGAAGCTATAAAACTCCACATGGATTTACCGAAAGATCAAGTGGAAAAACGAGTAGAAGATATGTTGCAGTTAGTGGGAATTATGGCTTCACGAAAAAACGATTATCCACATCAGTTCTCTGGTGGAATGAAGCAGCGAGTTGTGATTGCTATCGCATTGGCTTGTGAGCCCGATTTGCTCTTGGCAGATGAACCGACCACTGCTCTCGATGTAACCATCCAAGCACAAATTCTCGATATGATGCAGGAGTTGAAAGATAAGATTCAAACCTCTATCTTGCTCATTACTCATGACTTAGGTATTGTTGCAGAATTCTGTGATAAAGTGGCAATCATGTATGCCGGAGAAATTGTTGAATATGGAACAGCAAAGGATATTTATGAGGGCACTTTTAATCATCCTTATACTGAAGGATTGTTTGGCTCTATACCCAACATTTATTCTACTACAGAACGATTAAACCCCATTGAGGGTCTCATGCCGGATCCTACAAACTTACCCAGCGGATGCAAATTTCACCCTAGATGTCCAAAATGCATGGACATTTGTCAATCAGAACAGCCCTTGTTTTACCGCAATCAAGAACATGCGATTCAATGTCATTTTTATGCACATAGAGAGGTCAGAGAGGAGTAAAAGAAATGCAGGTTCAGTCACCCTTGTTGGAAACTCGAAATCTGAAGAAATTTTTTACCACTCCCTCTGGACGAATTCATGCTGTTGACGATATCAGTTTACGCATCAATAAAGGTAAAACATTAGGGGTTGTCGGTGAATCGGGCTGTGGTAAATCGACTTTAGGAAGAACAGTATTACGCTTGTTAGAACCAGATTCCGGAGAGATTTTCTTTGAAGGAGAAAACATACTGCATATTCATAAAAGCGAAGCTAGAAAAAAACTAAGAGATATGCAAATCATATTCCAAGACCCATATGCTTCTCTCAACCCCCGGATGACAATTAGCGATATCATTCTCGAACCGATGAAAATCAATCGCTTTTTGCCAACAACAAAAGACTTGGACGATCGCGTAAACGAGCTTATGCAAATTGTTGGGTTAGCTCCTAGGTTATATAACGCTTATCCTCATGAACTGGATGGTGGACGAAGGCAACGCGTAGGTGTTGCCAGAGCGTTATCACTAACACCGAAATTCATTGTTTGCGATGAACCCGTTTCGGCATTAGATGTTTCAATTCAAGCACAAATTCTTAATTTGATGATGGATCTTCAGGATAAACTAGATTTAACCTACCTCTTCATTACACACAATCTTTCTGTTGTCAAACACATTTCTGATGAAATAATGGTAATGTATTTAGGTCAATGTATTGAGTGGACGATCAGTGACGAGTTGTTTCGTAACCCTTTACACCCTTATACCAAAGCATTGCTCGATGCCATTCCCATTCCTCATCTGAGAGAACCGGGTTTTAAACGAAAGAGTATTAAAGGTGAGTTAACAAGTCCTATTGATCCTCCGCCAGGATGTCGTTTTGCAGTCCGTTGCCCTTATGCCACTGAAGCTTGTTCCGGGAAAGATATTCCGCTCAGGGAAGTTGAGACCAATCATAAAGTCGCGTGCGTACTTTTTGATAAATAATCAAGAAAGCAAAGGAGAGAGCTCAATGAGAAACCAGAAAAAGTTTTTTGCGGTCCTGTTCGTTTTCGTTATGGTGCTATCATTATTTGCAGGTTGTTCACCAAAGACTGATGTCAAAGACGAGTATCAAACCCCTACTCCCGCATTGAAAGATACCATAAAAATGGCAGTCTACTCCGACTTCAAATCCTTTGATCCCTACAACAGTGGAATGACCCTTGACAAAGTTGTCTACACCAATATTTTCGATACCTTATTACGTTATTACAATGGTGAGTTTGAAAAAGTATTAGTTACCGATTACACGGTTAGCGAAGACGGCACCGTGTACACTTTTAAATTAAAAGACAACGTTAAATTCCATAATGGTGAAAAACTAACAGCGAACGACATTGTGTTTTCTATGGAACGAGCCAAAACTTCTAATCAAATGGCAAATTATACGAAGTCCATTGCCAAAGTAGAAGCGGTAGATGCTTTAACAGCGAAAATCACTTTAGAGAAACCCTATGTTCCGTTCCTAAATGCTGTAGCTTCTACCGTTTGCATTATGAATGAAAAAGCCGTCAAGGCAGCTGGTGATCAGGTGAACCTAAAGCCTGTGGGTACAGGGCCATATACTTTTGTCAAGTGGGATGCCGGTGCCCAAGTTGTTTTAGAACGATTTGCAGATTATCATGGAGAAAAACCACAAATCAAAACAGCTACGTATGTGGTATTAACCAATCCGGAAACTGCTCTGATTGCTACACAAAACAAAGAAATAGACTTAACTTATACCATTCCTTCTGTTGCTGCTGAACAGATTAAGAAAGATGGTAAGCTGACCCTTGATTTGAACCCAACCATGGGAAGTGGCTATATTGTTATGAACTTAGAAGCTCCATTCATTAATGATGTAAATTTCAGAAAAGCTTTAGCATATGCTACCAATCGTGAAGAAATTGTGGCATATGGTATGGATGGAATTGCAGAAGTATCAACTCATCTTTACGATGAACAAACAGTTGGGTTTACCGGAGAAATTCATATTCCGGAATACAATGTAGAAAAGGCAAAAGAGTTTTTAGCAAAGACTACATATGCCGGAGAAGTCATTCCTTTTAAAGTCGGCTATGAGAATTATAAGAAGATTGGGATTGTCTATCAGGAACAACTGAAAAAAGTTGGGATTAATATTTCTGTCGAGTTACTCGAAGCTAATACTTGGGTAAGTGACATGAAGAGTGGAAACTACTCTATGTCCACAATTGTTCAAACTGTGGATCCCGATGTCGCATTATGGAGTACCATTCTTCATTCCAATGCGATTGGCGGTTATAATTTCTCTCGTTTAGATGACGAAGAGGTCGATACAGCGTTCGATACCGGGGCTTCTGTTTTGGATCCCGTACAAAGAAAAGCTGCCTATGCACCCATAGAGAAAAAGCTGTATGAAGATGTTGTTGTTATTCCCATCTATCGTCGTGTTGTAACAGCTTGTTACAATCCTTCATTATCGATTGAACGTGCTTTTAATAATGGATTCTCTGCTGTTCAAGACATGGCTTGGACAAAATAGTTTGATCTAGTAGGGAGTGGGTTCCCCACTCCCTACAGACTATAACCCATAAGCAGGAAGGAAATGTATATGGCAAGGTACATCATCAAAAGATTGCTGCTTTTGTTGCCGATCTTACTAGGTGTTTCGTTCATCGTTTTCGGCATCATGTCTTTTACGCCCGGGGATCCGGCTACCGAAATTTTAGGTCCCATGGCGACCAAAGAGCAAATTGCACAATTGAATGAAGAGATGGGGATGAACGATCCGTTTCTGGTGCGCTATTTTCGCTATGTCGCAGAAGCGCTAACTGGTGATTTCGGTAACTCATACAGAACACAGAAGCCGGTTTTCGATGAAATATTCGCACGATTTGGAATCACCTTCCGGCTTGGTGTCATGGCGATCTGTGTAGCCATAATGATTGGAGTCCCCATAGGAATTGTTTCAGCTGTTAAGCAGTATTCATGGATTGATTTTACAAGTACCATCATAGCCATGTTCTTTGCGGCTGTACCCCAGTTCTGGCTGGCTCTTATGTTAGTCATTTTCTTTTCACTACAATTACAACTCCTTCCTTCTACCTTTACCGGCACTATCACTCCTCAACATTTCATTTTACCTGTATTAACTTTATCGTTAGGTACTGCTGCTTCAATCATTCGTCTCACTCGTTCTAATATGTTGGAAACGATTCGTCAGGATTACGTGAGAACTGCACGTGCAAAGGGAGCATCAGAAGGTTCCATCATCTTTAAGCATTCCTTAAGAAATGCCTTGTTGCCTGTGATTACGGTAATAGGGATTAGTTTTGGATATTTAATGGGTGGAACGGTATTGGTTGAATCCATATTTGGTATACCTGGATTAGGCTCCTTAACCATTGCCTCCATACGTTCGAAAGATATTCCTCAAACAACCGCATGTATCTTATTTCTTGCTTTCTTAAATGTCTTCATCATGTTGACAGTGGATTTACTTTATGCTTATATCGATCCAAGGGTGAAGGCGCGGTATGCAAAGGGGGTAAAAAAACGTGCATCCTAATGCTACCAGCTTCCGAAAAGAAGGGAAATTTGCTGAAACATGGCGCAGATTTCGAAAGAGTAAACTTGCTATGGTAGGGTTATTCACTTTAAGTATTATTTTGTTATTCAGCATTTTTGCTGGTGTTATTACAGACTATGAAAGAGATGCCATTGACCAGAATTACCAAGAAAGATTCTTAGGTCCCTCTCTGGAACATCCATTTGGCACCGATGATTATGGAAGAGACATCTTTGCACGTGTGTTGTTCGGATCAAGAGTGTCCTTGACGATTGGTTTCACAGCTACTTTCTTTTCTGCCATGATTGCTAGCGCCATTGGCTCTCTAGTCGCTTATTATGGTGGCAAAGTGGATGACATTGTTATGCGTATCATGGATATGCTCATGGGAATACCCACTTTGCTATTGGCCATAGCAATATCTGCTTCTTTAGGACCAGGTGTAAGAAACTTAATCATAGCATTGACCATCTCGCAAATCCCTGGGTTTACCCGAGTTGTACGCTCTGCCATTTTAAATATTGTGGACATGGAATATGTTGAAGCAGCGAAATCTTATGGTTGCTCCTCAGCTTATATAATAGCTAAGCATATTTTGCCCAATGCCATTGGTACCGTCATTGTACAAACAACGATGTCTGTTGCTACCCAAATTTTGAACACCGCGGCTCTGAGTTTCTTGGGGTTAGGCCAACAACCACCTGCTCCAGAGTTGGGTTCCATGTTATCCGATGCAAAAAGCTTTATGCGAGTTTCCATATATGGAGTCCTATTTCCTGGCTTGA
>CALCNS010000269.1 GCA_937897315.1 uncultured Bacillota bacterium | reverse complement strand
CGAAGACGAAATCGCGGCAATTAATATGGCGTTGGGTGCATCATATGCCGGCGCAAGGGCGATGACAGCTACCTCAGGCGGCGGTTTCTCGCTCATGGTAGAGGCCTTGGGCTTAAGCGGCATTGCCGAGATTCCCTTGGTGGTGGTCGATGTGCAACGTCCCGGACCGGCAACCGGTTTACCTACCAGAACCGAACAGAGCGATTTGCGTTTTGTGATCCACGCCTCTCAGGGCGAATTCCCACGCAAAGTGGTTGCCTTGCGCCATCATCAGGAGGCCTTTAGTAAGACCATTTCGGCTTTTGAGACGGCGGAGAAATACCAAATCCCGGTCATTATTCTCAGCGACCAGTTTTTAGGGGATGCCGCGGCGACGGTGCCGCCATTTGTTTTGCCGGAACCTACCTCCATACCGGAACCGGAAGTGGCAGAGGGCGAATACCACCGCTATCTGATTACCGAAAGCGGGATTTCTCCTCGACTTATCCCGGGCATGACGAAGAAACTGGTGTTGTCCGATAGCGACGAGCACGATGAGTTGGGCTTGATTACCGAGTCGGCCGAGGTTCGCAATGCCATGGTAGAGAAGCGGATGCGCAAAACAGTGGGCCTCATCGAGGAGCTAGAAGAACCCGATTTGTTGGGTGAGCCCAATGCGCCGGTGCTATTATTGGGCTGGGGTTCGACTTGGGGGCCTATTAAGGTAGCAGTGGAGCGTGTGAATGCTGCGAAACCTCATTCGGTGGCGGCGCTGGTTTTTGGCGATGTCTTCCCCTTGCCGGAGAAACGGTTGAGAGAGATGGCAGCCAAGGCGAAGCTCATGGTGAATGTGGAACAGAATGCGAGCGGGCAGCTGGCGGGGCTGATTCGCGAGAGGACGGGAATCGTGTGCTCTAAAAGTATATTGAAGTACGATGGGCGGCAGTTGACCGCCGACGAGATTGTGGAGCACGTTTGGGAGGTGTTGAAATGAATTCACATGAATTTTGCACAAGAGAAACGGCTTGGTGCCCGGGGTGCGGGAATTTTAGCATTTTGAGTTGCTTAAAGAAGGCGGTCGAGGGGTTGCAGCTTGAGCCGCATAAAGTGCTTATGGTAGCGGGGATTGGTCAGGCGGCCAAAACTCCGCAGTATATTTGCGCCAATGCCTTTTGTGGGTTGCATGGCAGGGCGTTGCCTCCGTCTGTGGCAGCCAAGATGGCGAACGAAGAGCTGGTGGTGATTCTCGATACAGGCGATGGCGATTCGTATGGCGAGGGCGGTAATCATCTGCTTCATAATATAAGGCGTAATGTGGATGTTTCGCATTTTGTGCACAACAACCAAATATATGGGTTGACCAAGGGACAGGCGTCGCCGACTTCACAGGTGGGCATGGTGACCGGAGCACAGCCGCATGGGAGTATGAATATGGCGTTGAATCCGTTGTTATTGGCGCTAGCGGCGGGAGCGGGTTTTGTGGCGCGCGGTTTTGCTGGGGACCAGGAGCAGTTGGTGGGGCTGATGCAGCAGGCGATACGGTTTAAAGGGTATGCACTGCTCGATATTTTGCAGCCTTGCGTGAGTTTTAATAAGGTGAATACCTACGAATGGTATAAACAGAGGGTGCGTCCGATTGGTGCGGAGCACGATGTCACCGATTTTGCTGCGTCAATAGCGTTGGCGCAGGTGTTTGGCGAGGAGATCCCCACCGGCGTGCTGTATAAGGTAGAGAAACCGGTGTTCCACGATAACCACGGGGTGCTGCAAGACCACATTCCCTTAATCAGCAAAAAGACCAACCCCAAAAAATTGGAGCAATTGATCCACTCGTTTGTGTAGTAGCAGAAATTTCAGGGTAGGATTTTAAGGTTGAATTCTAATATTTTGCAATATGAAATATATACTTTGAATTAAAACTAAATATACTTAAAATAAAATATAGGAAAGAGGAGGAATTTTGAATTAAAGCATCGAAGTCACAATGCAACTAAACGAGATTCTTAGAGATACGTTTAGATTATGTATTGGAGGTAAGATGATGAAAGGGAAATTCAAACTACTAGCTTTATTTCTTGTGATGTCTATGCTTTTAGCCGCGTGTGGCTCAACTCCCGCTCCAGCACCTAAGGAAGAAGCGAAACCTAAGGTTTTAACCCTTGCTCAGTTTAACCCACCAACCGGATTGTTTGTTCCGGATCTTTTGCAAACGGATTACGATGGAAATATCACAAGCATTGTTTTTGAGCCAATGATTAACTATAATCCAAATATGGAGTTTTATGGAATTCTGGCCGAAAGTTGGAGCGTTGCAGAAGATAACTTATCGGTTACCTTTAAGCTTCGTTCCGGTGTAACTTGGCACGATGGTAAACCATTTACTGCTGAAGATGTAAAGTTTACTCTCATGTTTGTTGGGCATCCCGACTACACAGGTCCACGTTACTCCAATGTTGAAAAGATTCTTGGCATGAAAGACTATCATGAGGGTAAAGCCACCGATGTTCCGGGTTTAGAGATTATTGACCCTCTCACGATTAAAATAACCACAGATGGTGTTTTGGGCTCGTTCCTCTATAGCATTGGCACACGTCCCATTATGGCAAAACATATTTGGGAAAAAGTAGATGTTGCTACTGCCGAGAAGAATACTGCGATTACCGCGAATCCTGTGGGCACCGGTCCTTTCAAATTTAAAACTTTTGTTCCCGACTCTCATGCAGAATTGGTTCGGAATGATGCTTATTGGGGTGGAAAACCCAATATTGATACCATCATTTTAAAAGCTGTTGCAATGGATACCGCTTCCACGCAAATGATTAATGGCGGTATTGACTCTTTAATTGTCAGTGACTTCAATCCTACTTCGTTGAAGCTTTTAACAGATGCTAAGATTACCTTAGAATTTACTGACACTGTTACAGCTCAGTATATGGGTGTGAATAACCGCCTAGACACTTTGTCCAATAAAGCAGTACGCCAAGGGTTAGCTTGTGCAATTAACCGTCAGCAAATTGTGGATGAGCTACTTTATGGAAAAGCAAATGTTTTAAGTAACCCTTATACTCCTGCTAGCTGGGCAGATCCAGGTCCCGATGCGATTGACCAATATAAGTACGATAAGAATCGTGCCATTGAGTTAATTACTAGCGTAGATGGTTACACGTACGAGAACAATACGATGAAGTTTAATGGCACACCGGTGAAGTTCACCTTGAAATATCCCACAGGTAATAAAGCACGTGAACAAAGTGCTGTGGTTATTCAGCAAAACTTGAAAGACATTGGTATTGAAGTAGAGTTGTTGATTATGGAATTCGCAGCGTTGTCTTCTGCAATTAATGCTGCAGATTTTGATTTATTCCTCATTGGAATGGGCACCAGCTTCGATCCAGACCAAAAATACATTTGGGAAACCGGTGCAGGTTTCAACTACTGTGGTTGGGATGATGAATATACGAATGAAATGTTGGATGAAGGTCTCAAGTTTGTCTCCGTAGAAGAACGAAAGGCCATTTATAACGAATGGGCTATCTATATGAATGAACAAATTCCAAATGTTTGGTTATACAATCCACAAACCGCTCGTGCATTTGCTCCCAGATTTATTGGTTGGGAATTCGGTCCATCTGGTTTTTATTACAAAATGCAAAATTGGGATATCAAATAGTATTGCTTTAGAGATGATACGAAAGGGGCCGATTTCAAACATCGGTCCCTTTTATGCAAAGATAGGAGGATAAGCAATGCGCTCATACCTCATACGCAGATTGTTACTCATGGTTCCTGTCATTCTAGGGGTCTCGGTCATTATTTTCACCTTAATCTCCTTTGCCCCAGGAGATCCATTTGCTCAAATGATTGAAGCTAACCCTGCAATGTCAAAAGCCGATTATGAAAATCTCCTTAACTCCATAGGGTATTATGATCCTATTCCCGTGCGATATGTGAAGTGGGCAAAGCAAGTGGCAACCGGTAATTTAGGATATTCTATTAGCCAAAAGCAACCCATTGATGAAATGATTGGTAGGAGACTCAAAAATACCTTGTTACTTTCCATACCTGCTCTTATTTTAAGTACAATTATCTCCATTCCTTTAGGCGTATTTTCTGCTACAAAGCAGTATTCATGGGGAGATTACTTCTTAACCATTTTGGCCCTCATAGGGATTTCTATACCCGCTTTCTTCCTAGCTTTATTGATGATTAAGTATTTGGCTTTCGATTGGAAGCTCTTTCCCATGCAGGGTATGGAG
>CALCNS010000268.1 GCA_937897315.1 uncultured Bacillota bacterium | reverse complement strand
TGGAGTTCAGACGTGTGCTCTTCCGATCTGTTTTAAACCGTTCTCATCATAACGATTTGGAAATATTATGTCAAACGAAATATTTCGTCAGATTTTCCATTTTTTTGCAAAACAAGAGACACCTCGTCTGAAGTGCCTCTTGTCAAATATGAAGGGCTTCTACTCCCCTTTTTCTTTATGGTCACAGAACCCTGCAGCAATATGTGATGCATCACAGAAGGGCATATCTTTCGACTGCCCGCACCGGCACAAGGTGATTCGGTTCCTGATTTCATAGGCACTCCCATCGGCAGAAAAAATGGGGATTCCACCTCGAACGTACAGGGGACCACTGACACCCTTCTCCGGGTCTTGCAAGAGTACGATGCCTGGCTCCAATTCTGGTTCATGTTCGTAGCCATCTTTCTCTTGGATGACTAGTCGTCCCGATGGACACAAGTTCGAGCCTTCTATGGCTTCAAGTCGATCTTCCTCTTTATCGGAGCACTCTACTAAGTCCCAAACTTCCCCTGGCTGCCGATGACATAAACGAGACAACGAGCAGCGGTGGTCATCGAGTAAATCCACGGTCTTACCAACCAACAACTCTGCCCGTTGGTGAAATCCCTCTTTGGAAGCGACTTCTTCGTGGCAAAACTCTTCGTGCATATGACTTCCGTCGCAATACGGAAAGTTTTTGGACTTTCCGCATCGGCATAACGTATAGGTTTGAGTGAGTGGGAAATCCCTTCCCTTTTCGTAATGATAGCTCTTCCCTTCGGGAACGATGATTTCCTCGCTGAGGGGGACTCCACCGGTAACCAAATAAGGCCCTCGTTTGAGGATTTTGATTTGCATTTTGTTCATGTCAAAAAAGCCGTCCTTTGATTTGTTTTCTTCTTATTTCAACGTGACGGCTTATTCTCCTTTTTCATCGGAATACAAACATAAAACACCGCTCGTGTGTTGACTTGTACCATCTGAACCTCTGAAAAACATGGTTCCAATTGGGAATAACATTGTCTCATCTCGTTTTCGGCATGATGGATGAAGTGAAAGTAGTCTCCTCCCTCTAGCCATTCAATCATGTTGGTCCAAAAGGCACGATTGTTGTTATAGTCGTAGATGATGACTTTTCGTTTTGTCACTCGGCTCATTTCGGCATACATTTTCTGGCGTTGCTCTTGAGGCATGCCGTGTGCAACAAACGACGCAATGGACACATCGAATGAGTTCTCCGGAAAGGGCAATGTTTGTGTCGCATCTGCCACACAGAAACGAATTCCCTTGTTTTCAGGTTTTCTCTTGCCGATTTCCAGCATTCGTTCTGCCGGGTCCATTCCGGTGACCTCATAACCCAAACTATGCAGAGCAGAACATAAGGCACCGGTTCCACAGCCCACATCGAGAATGGTTTTCACTTCTACTAAACCGATTAGCTCTCCCAAGCGCTTCATCACACTCAAAAAGTGTCGTCGTTGCATGGGGTAGAAGAGACCGTAGAAGAACGAAATTTTATTAAAAACAGAGCCGGGTTTTTTACTGGACAAAGGCCTCACCTCCCTAGAAAAACCGCCGATTCACCGTTATGGTGTGAATCGGCGTGTTTGTTTAGTTGTTGTTATTTCCTTTGCAGAAACCTCGAATTTCTTGTATGGTGGCAAACGTTTGCTCAGTATGACCTTTGTCCACAACAACCAAGGAAGGTGCTGCTTGCACATGGAAGGTTTCGGCCATATCCGGTTTTTCAAAGGCATCAATGACTTGATACTGAATGCCTGCTTCATCCAACATACGCTTCGCTGTTTTGCAGTTAGGACAAGTCGGTGTTACGAAAAGGAAGATTCCTTCTAGGGGCTCGACTTCACTGACGGTCACCACTTTGGCTTGCATTGTAGGAACTTGAACTGCGCTTTTTCTGAGAACCACATGCTGAATCTCACGATTTGCTTTCTCTTGTTGGTATTCCACACGATCTTTAAATTCTTGTGCCTTCCCTTCGTTCCAATTCTGTACCGGACGATAGTAACCGGTAATGCGGCTGTAGACTTCTGCATCACTGCCACATTGCGGACATTGGAAATGTTCTCCGGTGAGGTATCCATGTTCCGGACAAATCGAATAAGTAGGTGACATGGTATAGTAGGGTAAGCTATAATTTTCGGCAATTTTTCGCACTAGGGTTGCAGTACTCTTCCAATCGGGTAATTTCTCACCCAAGAAAGCATGGAATACCGTGCCCGAGGTATAAAGCGTTTGTAAATCATCTTGAATATCGAGAGCAGAAAAAATATCATCCGTAAATCCTACGGGTAAATGGGAGCTGTTGGTATAATAAGGAGTACCATTTTGGTTTGCTGTCTTGATGCTGGGGTATTTTTCAACATCATGTTTCGCCAAGCGATAGGTTGTCGATTCAGCTGGAGTTGCTTCCAAGTTAAACAAGCAACCATATTGCTCTTGATACATACTCAGCCGATCGCGCATATAATTCAGGACTTCTTTTGTAAATTCCTGGGTTCGTGGATCGGTCAACCCTTTACCCAACCAATTTGCATTCAACCCCACTTCGTTCATACCAATGATGCCAATGGTCGAGAAATGGTTGTCCAAGGTACCCAAATAATGCTTGGTATAGGGATAAAGTCCCGCATGTAATAATTGAGTAATGACTTTCCGTTTGGTATCGAGGGACCTCGCCGAAATGTCCATTTGTCGGTTCAATCGAGCAAAGAAATCGGCTTTGTCTGCGGATAAGTAGGCAATCTTCGGCATATTGATGGTGACAACTCCAATAGACCCTGTACTCTCTCCGCTTCCAAAGAACCCACCGGCTTTTTTACGCAGTTCCCGTAAATCCAGACGTAACCGGCAACACATGGAACGGACATCATTGGGTTCCATATCGCTGTTGATGTAATTAGAAAAATACGGAGTGCCATATTTTGCCGTCATTTCAAAGAGTAAACGATTGTTTTCGGTATCGCTCCAGTCAAAATCCTTGGTAATCGAGTACGTTGGAATGGGATATTGGAAACCTCTACCATCGGCATCCCCGCCCAGCATGATTTTGATGAAGGCTCGATTGATGATGTCCATTTCGGCTTGACAATCACCGTAGGTAAAGTCCATTTCTTTTCCCCCGACAATGGCAGGCTGATTGGCCAAATCGGGTGGTACAACCCAGTCTAGGGTGATGTTGGAGAAGGGAGCTTGTGTTCCCCAGCGACTGGGGGTGTTCACACCAAAAATAAAGGATTCAATGCTCTTCTCTACTTGATCATAGGTGAGATTGTCCACTTTGACAAAGGGTGCTAAATAGGTATCAAACGAAGAAAACGCTTGTGCACCGGCCCATTCGTTTTGCATGATGCCTAAGAAATTAACCATTTGGTTGCACAATGTGGCCAAATGCTTCGCCGGTGAAGAAGTAATCTTGCCGGAGATTCCTCCCAAGCCTTCTTGAATGAGCTGACGCAAAGACCAACCGGCACAATACCCGGTTAACATGGATAAATCATGTAAGTGCAAGTCACAGTTTCTATGGGCTTCGGCAATTTCCGGATCATAGATTTCGCTGAGCCAGTAGTTGGCAGTTATCGCACCGGAGTTACTGAGGATTAAACCACCAACCGAATACGTCACGGTTGAATTTTCTTTGACTCGCCAGTCGCTCACTTTTACGTAGCTATCGACAATTTTCTTATAATCCAAGAGGGTGGATTTGACTTGGCGCAAGCTCTCGTGCTGTTTGCGATACAAAATATAGGCACGTGCTACGTCGGCATAACCTGCTTGAATGAGGATACGCTCCACGCTATCTTGAATGTCTTCCACCTGAATGAATCCATCTTTGATTTTGGGAGCAAAATCGGCAGTCACTTTTAAGGCCATGAAATCCACTACATTACGGTCGTAAGGGGTTTGCTTTGCTTCAAATGCTTTAATCATAGCATTGGAAATCTTCTCCAAGTTAAATTCAACGATTTGTCCGTCGCGCTTCATCACACGGTACATCTTCATCCATCCTTTTCATTTTAATGTTGTTGTTTTATTATTCTCCGCGCAACGTTGTGCCCGGTATGTTTTCTTTGAGAAGAGCTACAAAGCTTTTCATCTCTTCTTCATGGTAAGCATGAAGCCCGTTGGTCATGACGGTGGGCCCATCACGAAACGTTTGTAATATCAGAGGTGAATCACCTAGCTGCCAGTCCAGGTAGTCTTTTATTTGTTCTTTGGGATGAAGCTCACGTACCAATGTGGTACGAAACTCGTGAGGGACATCACTCTCGCGCAGGATTTGAATGCTTTCGCGAATGTGATTGATGTCTATTTTCGAAAGTCCGCAGGTTTCAGCATAATTCTCGGGGATATTTTTTATGTCCATGGCTACGTAATCCACTAAGTTTTGTTGAGTCAATGTACGTAAAACATCGGGGTGGTAGCCATTGGTATCGAGTTTGATTTTGTAGGGTAAGGTTCGTAGTTCTCTCAGAAAGGTCTCTAATTCTCTTTGCAAGGTGGGTTCACCACCACTGATGACGACGGCTTCCAATAACCCTTTTCTCTTCTCTAAAAAGCGAAAAACTTCTTGCACATCCAGTTCTCCGTGCCTGGCATCGGCGGTTGCCAACTCGGCATTGTGACAAAAGGGACAGCGAAACTGGCAACCAGGAGTGAACAACACACAGGCCAATTTGCCGGGATAGTCTTGTAAACTCAGTTTAATCCACCCGGAGATTTGCACCGCTATCCCTCCCAACACTATATATTGTGTTTCTTATTATATTCCTCATACTAGATGTTGTCAATAGAAGTTTCTACCAGAATAAGACTTTTTTTTACGAAAAAAGCAAAAGTGCTAACGAGTCGCACTTTTGCTTAAAATATATCACATAGTTAAATTTCTTTCGCTTCCAATCAAGGATATTAATCCTTACCCAAAAGATGTTTCAGTATTTGCCAACCACTTGCGGTCTTAAAGAATTTTTCGGCACCCGCCCACACTTCTTCAGCAGGGGTTTTCCGGTCGATAGCATTGACCAAATAATCGGCTTCCAGTAAGATTTGATAATCCATGCCCACGACATTTGTGGTTTCATGATGATGGGCGATTAGCCATTCGATTCTCTCTATAAATGCCGAGTCGCACGGTAGGTTCGCCAGGATGGCCCTGGCTTCTGCCGGTCCTTCCAGTTGTTGATACTGCCAAGCACTGCTGTTATATTTTTGCATGCTGACCTTGATGCCAATATCATGCATTAGTGCTACCACCTCAATAACACGTAAGGTGTCATGATCCACTTGCTCTGCATTAGCAATTGTTTTTGCATACCCGTAGACCCGCAGAAAATGGTTGATTCGATGGGCATTGCCATGTTCGTGCTGCAGCATGGCTAAAGTCACTTGAGTCACTATATTCATTGTTGTCCTCCTTGCATTTTCCTAGTTATTGAATTGTCCACAAAGGGCGTACATTCCTGCCAGCACTTTGCATATTTACCCCAAACAGAGCTGCAATGCTAGGAGCAATATCCACCATGTCCATGTTTCCCAACGTTAGCGAAGCCTGTATATCGGCCCCTGAGACGAGGAGGTTTGAAGTATAGCTCTCTATCTCTTTGGAGTATCCGTGGGTAGCTCCTTGGGTTTTCGCACTCCATGAGGTATTCAATGCGGGGTTCTCCCAATCATCATCGAAGCAAAATCCAGGATTCGCTTCCACAAAAAATCGTCCATTTACGCGTAAGGTCCGCCTGAAACAATCCCCCACATCTTTTGAGACTATCGCTAGTTTTCGCTCGATCATTTCAAGAAGTCCTGCTTCTTCGGGAGAAATGTGCAAATACGCTCCACCACCGGTACTTTGGAACCAAGCTCGAAACGTTCGGTTTTCTACATTCAAATACCCCTGATCACCCAGCCAGCGATTCAAAAACACTTTCGTATGCAGTTTGATTTGACTATGGTCTCCTACCACCACAAAAGCCGTTTCGTCCCATTTTCCACTTTCCTTACCCGCCCGAACGATTCGGCCCAGATGCTCATCGGTATGATGCATCGCTTCTCTCACTTGAGGAGAGTTCGTTCCATAATGGTGCTTCATTTCGTCCAACTCAATCCAATGAACCAACATCAAATGAGGTTGTTTCTTGCGAAATGTGTAAGCTGCGGCCTCTGCCGTAAAGTGATCCAATTGTGGCTGTTCACTTCCTTTTCGCAAGGAACCAAAACGCATCTCTAATTCCAAACAATACATAGGACTACCATAACGCAACACTTTCCAAACTTGATTCTCTTTACCTATGGCACGTACTTCTGGTAGATGATAACGAATGTTTGCCCCGGCAGTCACCGGCCAGAGCAAGGCCGCTGTAGTCATGCGATGCTGTTGAAGCAAATCATAAAGTGTTGGTTTGCGAATTTGCTGTGAAAACCAAAACCATGCCTGGTC
>CALCNS010000267.1 GCA_937897315.1 uncultured Bacillota bacterium | reverse complement strand
AGTTATAGTATATCAGTTTAGTCGGAATTGTCAAGAGCTTAATAAAAAATGGTGACGAGTTTTATCGTCACCTAAGAATACTTTCTGTAGTTATGCTCGGAGATCTTCTTGTACAACGGATTGGATGTCACGAAGGATTTGCAAATTTTCTTCCAAAGTGAATCCATCAATCGTAGTGCCGATTTTTTTCAGCACACCATCTACCGCACCACAATCTGCCATGGTGTGAATCATACTTTGTTCTTCCTTTTCTGTATGAAGAACATCTCTTTTGGCAAAGATGCTTAATAAACCTGCTAGACCCATACCCCCCCAGTTAGAAACTCCGCAAGCAAGAAGGATATCGGCAGCAAAAGAAGCACAGATGGTCTCGCCAAGGGGGACTTGCTTTGCTACAAGAGCAGCGACTTTGCCCATACCGACTTCGTTTCCACCATCGCCAATACAAATAGTTGGGATTTTTTGGGCTTTGGCATAGTAAAATAGAAAGTCGGTATCGGGGCAATACTCTGTAATGTCTAAAGCATGCATACTATAAACGCGACCATTTTTTGCTCTGCCGGGACGTTCCAATCCCACCAATAAATCGGGCTGAAAAGCTTCCCAAGCAGATAACAACTCTGTCTCATCTTGCTGATGACGTCTAACCAATATTGTCGCATCCAAATGCATAAGAGTGACCAAGTTTCGTATGATGGCTTCGCTGAAGGAGTCGGTAATCAGGCAGACTTGTTTTCCCAATTTCTCCAAAGCAGCTGCAAGAGCCACCGAACCAGAAGGTCCATCGGTTTCACCAATACCACAAGCAACAATAGTGAAGCCGGTGACAATGACAATGCGCTGAGCTTCGAAAAGCCAATGAGCGGCTTTTTCAAAGTCCGATGGTGTGGATAAACCCTGGGTTCCTCTTTGCACGACATGGCGGCTGCAAATCTCAAAAATTTGCTCGATGGCCGTCTTCATATGATTCCCCCGTTTCATTATTTGCTGGCGAAGTCTATGTTGAATCGATCGGTAATGAACATATGTCCTGGAGCATGGGTGATGACCAATGGAAGCTTTGCTTGTTCGATGACTGCCTGAGGAGTCACTCCGCATGCCCAGAAAACCGGGATTTCATCGGGTTTCACCAGAACCGCGTCACCGTAATCGGGATGTTGCAAATCTAGTATGCCAATTTCCTGAGGATTGCCGATTTGAATCGGTCCGCCATGTACTTTGGGGAACTTGGCCGTAATTTCCGCAGCTCGTTGGGCATTTTCGGGTGTCATGGGACGCATGCTCACCACAGTGGGGCCAAAGAACGGTCCAACCCCTCGTGTAGGCAGATTGGTTTTATACATGGGCACATTCCGTCCCATACTGATATGACGTATCTCAATTCCGGCTTGTAAGAGAGCTTCCTCAAAGGAAAAACTGCAACCAATGAGAAATCCAACAAAATCATCTTGCCATAAATCAACGATATTCAACCGTTCTTCTGTTCGAACACCATTGCGATATACAAAATACCGAGGTAAGTCCGTTCTCAAATCGGCAGTAGCAACCTCACGAACCATAGGATCACCGGGTGGAGTCATCTCCAATACAGGGCATGGCTTGGGGTTTGCCTGACTAAAACGAGCAAAATCATCGGCATAAGTCTTTGGCAGGATCACTAAATTGGCTTGAGCATATCCTCCGCACATACCGGAGGTGGGCCCAGTCCACTGCTCTTTTCGGATTAAGGCACGAACTTCTTTTGGGGTAGCGTTTTGATAATTCATTTGTAAGCCTGCCTTTCTTCTTTTGTACTCGAACTTTTCTTCCATTATAGTTGGATGGCAGGATTCCGTCAAGAAATAAGTTTTCCTTGACAAAATATGTATATCTTTGGTATACTCGGGACAATTCATATACTGAAAGCAATGAAGAAGAGGAGTAGATTCGCAACGATGGTTCAGAGAGAAGACGGGTGGTGAAAGTCTTTCTACCGTGCGAAACGAAGTAGCTTCTGAGCTATTTTTCTGAAAGGGGTTTCCCCTAGAGTAAGATCAATCGGAGGTCCACCGTTATCGGGATGACACAAGTGCGAAGGTTTCCTTCGAATTTAGGTGGTACCGCGGATAAGTCCTGTTCGTCCTAAAGCATGAGTCCATTCATGCTTTAAGGACGTTTTTTTATTTTAACAGGGAGGGATTTCACATGATGGAAGGCAAGTATCAATTTGAAACAGCCGAAAAACAAATGCAAGAGTTTTGGCAGGAGAATCAAGTCTATGCCTACAGCAAAGCAGACCCGAAAGCACCGTTGTATTCCATAGACACTCCACCACCTACCGTGAGTGGAAGCTTACACATTGGGCACATTTTCTCTTATACTCAAGCCGAAATGATTGCACGGTTTCAGCGCATGCAGGGCAAACGTGTGTTCTATCCGTTTGGCTTCGATGACAATGGGTTACCAACCGAACGCTTAGTAGAAAAGGAAAAGAAGATTTTTGCAAAAGATGTTTCCCGGAGCGAGTTCATTGTACAATGTGTAGAAACCGCTTCTAAGTATGAAGCAGAGTTCAAAGAGCTTTGGCAATCGTTAGGGCTCTCGGTAGACTGGAGTTTGCAATATGAGACAGTCAGTACCACTTCTCAACGAATTTCTCAACGTTCTTTCCTAGACTTAGTTAAAAAAGGGAAAGCATACATCAAAGAATCACCTGTTCTCTGGTGCACCGAATGTCATACAGCAATTGCTCAGTCGGAGCTCGATACGGCGGAAGCACCTTCACGCTTCAATGATGTGGCGTTTATGGTAGATGGAAAGCCATTGCTTATCGCTACCACACGACCTGAGTTACTTAATGCAGTCGTTTGTCTTTTTGTGCATCCGGAAGACGAACGATATACCTCATACGTTGGAAAAGAAGCGGTTGTT
>CALCNS010000266.1 GCA_937897315.1 uncultured Bacillota bacterium | reverse complement strand
ATCATGGGGGCTACTGTAAAAATGGAGGCTGCCATCATCAGCGGAAAATCATTCCCGGCTTCAGACTGAAACGCAACCAAACCATAAGAAATGACCCTCATTTTACTGGTATTGGTGACCAACAAAGGCCACATAAAAGAATTCCAAGAAGCGATAATTTTTAGTATCGCAATGGTTATCATCATAGGTCTTGCTATCGGTACTAGAATTTTAACAAAATACTGAAAATCTGTGCAACCATCTACTTTAGCGGCTAAATAAAGCTGTTTCGGAACTCCTTCAAATGCTTGTCGCAAAAGATAGATATAAAAAACACCCGCCACATAAGGTAAGAACAAGACATGGTATGTATCAAACCATCCCAATTTTGCTACAGTTCTAAAATTTGTAATGATTAATGCTTCACTAGGGACCATCATGGTTGCCAAAAACAACATAAAGATGGTTTCCTTTCCTCTAAACTGATAGTGAGAGAAGCCAAAGGCCGCAAAGCTCATCACCACCATACTCACTACCAAATCTAAAATTACCACTACCACCGAATTATAAAAGTAGCGCCCAAACGGAGCTGCTTCTAAAAGCCGAGAAAAATTCTCCCAATGCAAGGTTTTTGGCCAAAGTTGTGGCGGCCAAGTGATGGCAGAGTTAGAATCTTGCAAAGCTGTAATAGCCATCCAATAAAAAGGAAACAGAGTTATTAACGCAAAGAACCCGAGTATGAGATAACTGATGATTTTACCTGTGATTTTCTTAAAACTCATAACCGAATGTTTCCTCCTTTCTAGGATGCATTGTAATCGGTTTTTCTGGCCAACCATCGAGAGAATAAGGTCAAAACCAAAATAATCAATAGTAGAACTACTGCAGCAGCCGAAGCCAATGAATAATCTTTATACACCCAAAGTTGATCAAAGATATAAAACACCATGGTGTTCGCCTTATATACACGAGCATAACTCCCAATCAATGCATACACCTCGGTGAAGACTTTAAATGCATTAATCAAACCAATCGTGAAAACATAGGATACGACTGGAGCTAGTAAAGGCATAGTAATCTTAAAAAATGAAGTTGCATTGTTCGCTCCGTCTACACGAGCGGCTTTATAATATTGGGGGTCAATAGACAACATTCCGGTTGTTAATATTAATACATTAAATGCTAAAGAGCGCCATACCCCAAAAATCATTACCGCACTCATTGCGTATTGAGGGTCTTTGATCCATGGAATTTTTGCTAAGCCAAACAAATGTCCTAGGATTAGATTAATCAACCCATAGTCTGCATTGAACAAGTAACCCCAGGTAAAAGCAACTGCAACAGCAGAGGTTACATAAG
>CALCNS010000265.1 GCA_937897315.1 uncultured Bacillota bacterium | reverse complement strand
TTTGTGCTACAGGGTAAGGTGTTTTCCAATCTCATGGTCGATATGAAACCGACCAACCAAAAGCTAGTGGACCGTGCGGTTCGTATGATTATACTGGCCACGCAATGTGACCGAGAAACGGCAGTATTGGCTTTAGAACAGCAGCAATATCGGGTACGCCCGGCCATAGAATCCATACTGGGGAGGGTATAGTATGCAACTGTTTCAAAAAAACGTGATGAGCAATATGGAATTCGAGGAGCGGTTGCAGCCGGCCTTTGCCGTAGCAGAGCGTGCCATTGGCGAGGGGGCGGCTCCCGGAGGGATTTTGGCGGTGGGAAACACAAACCAGGTGGTCTTCCATGCCACGGGGGTGACCACCCCTCTGAGTGGTGGTAGTGAAGTCGACCGTGACACACTCTACGATTTAGCCTCCTTGACCAAATTGTTTACCACCTTTATGGCTCTGCACCTACTGGAACGTGGGGAATATCGCCTTGACGATCCGGTAAGCCGCTTTTTACCCTTGTTTCAGCGCCCAGACAAGCTAGACATACGCATGCGCCATCTCTTAACGCATACCTCCGGTCTCAAACCCCACGATGAGTTCTTTCGCATTTGCCACAATCCTGCCGAAATGTTGGAAGTCATCGCCGACTCTCCCATGCAAAGTGCACCGGGAGAGCAGGTGGCGTACAGTTGCTTGGGGTATATCTCCCTGGCGCAAGCTTTGGAAGTGATCTCCGGTGATCGCTTGTCCGATTATTTGAAACAGCATTTATGGACCCCCCTCGATATGAGCGATAGCATGTTCAACCCGCATTTTGGGAAAAGTCGCATTGCCCCCACAGAACAGAGCGATTGGGACAACCAGCTTTGCTGGGGAGTGGTGCATGACGAAAATGCTCGTTGTCAGGGGGGTATTAGTGGCAACGCCGGGATCTTCAGCACAGCTCGTGACTTGGTGCGCTTTGCTCAAATGTGGCTGGGCTGTGGTGAGCTAAAGGGGCAGCGATTGCTATCTCCTTTAACCGTGCACACTTCCATACAAAACTACACCAAAGCGGTCTCGAAGGAGTATCGCGGTTTGGGTTGGAACCTAAAAGCGCCGGGACTTTCCTTCATGGGCGATTTGGCGCAAGAGGGATGTTTTGGGCATACCGGCTTCACCGGCACTTCGCTGATAATCAACCCAGAGATGGGTGTGTTTGTGATTTGGTTGACCAACCGTGTGCATCCCACCCGCAAAGAAGAACGGTTACTACGTTATCGTGCTCTGGTGCATAATGCCGTTTTTGCGGCGTTGTCTTAAGCGAGCGACCCCATGTGGTACGACGATTTTCGGCAAAAGAAAGAAAAACTCATCATAGGACTCATGTGCGGCACGTCTGTCGACACCGTCGATGCCGCTCTTTGTCGTGTACAAGGGTTTGGTTTGCAAACACAGGTGGAGTTGCTATATTACTTGGAGTATCCGGTTCCTCCCGCTTTACGCGACGAGATTTTTTGCTCGTTTCAACCGGAACAGAGCAATGTGCGGCAGATTAGCCAGTTGAACTTTGCCGTCGGTGAGTTGTTCGCCGAAGCAGCCAATGAAGTGCGAAATGCAGCGGGAGTTCCCGCAGGGCACATCGATGCCGTGGGTTCGCATGGACAAACGGTCTACCATATACCCGACGCTGAGTGGTTCGCCGGCAAGTGGCAGCGCTCAACCTTGCAGCTGGGTTCCCCAGCGGTGCTGGCGGAACGTTGCCAAGCCACGGTGGTATCCGATTTCCGCAGTCGTGACATGGTGGCAGGAGGGCAGGGGGCCCCGTTAGTGCCATATGTGGATCGCATGTTGTTTTGGCACGAGCAAAAAACACGTATTTTGCAAAACATTGGTGGCATCGCGAATTTTACTTTATTGCCGGGAGGAGATACGAACCCGGCTCATATAGTAGCGTGCGATAGTGGACCCGGCAACATGATCATCGATGCCATAGCGCAGGAATGCCTGGGGCTATCTTATGACCCAAATGGCT
>CALCNS010000264.1 GCA_937897315.1 uncultured Bacillota bacterium | reverse complement strand
ATGATCCACCGCATCTCGTTCGGTGTTTGACTTCCGTATATATTCAATCAAACCATCGGCTCGTATCACCTGTTCACGAATCACCTTAGGTGCAAACTTGGCATTTAACACCGTTTTGGGATTCGCCAACACCACTACTGACTTGTAATTCACATCGAAGGCACTTTCAAATAATCTCTTCGTCAGTGCATTCCCCTTATCGTCCATGCGCAACCGCTTAAGTACTTCCAAATGCCTTTGGCTCTGCGTCACCGGAGAATAAATCCCTTCACGACGAGTGCCCATAGAACGCACGAACTCGCCCTGTGTATTCACCGTCAAATTACCATATAAATTCTTACATTCAATCACGAACGTCCTCTTCCGTGTCACTACCAAAAAATCTATCTGAGCGCCTAAACCTTCGTGTTCCAAATATATATCATGCAGCATAAATAACGGCATAGGGCAATGCTTCAACTCAAACAAAATAGCTTCTTCGCCGAAAATACCCGATTTCAGCGCCGTAATATCGTTCTCCAACGCTGTCACAACTTTCGGATGTGTTGCTGCTGCTGCCAATAATTCTTCCATGGCTACCAATTGTTCCTTTGCTCGGTTGCTTTTCTTCAAAATCTGTGGTCCCTTTATGGTATCGAATAAACCCATTGTGCCCTCCTAAAAAGTTTAGATAATGGTTAAATTGTAAAGGAAAACACATAAAAAAGCAATACACAAAACTAGATAGCCTTGCGCCGCAACCTAACTAATTTTCCATAGGGGTCTGACCCCATTGGGAAATTTTTAAGGGTTAGGGACTGTCCCTACCCCTTAAGCCCACCCTTCAGCCAACCCCTCTCACCAACACCTGCGTAAAGAGAGGACGCTCCACACCCACCCGCTGTATACTCTTCACGAAAGGAGGATGCCCCATGGATTGGAACACCCGACTCACCCGCGCCCTGGACTACATCGAAACCCACCTCAACGATAACATCGACCTCGACTACGCTACCAAACTGGCCTACTGTCACCGCAACGACCTATCCAACATGTTTGCCATAATCACCGGCGTGCCCCTAAGCGAATACATCCGCCGCCGAAAACTATCGCTCGCCGCCCTAGACCTGCAAAACAGCGAAGAGAAAATCATCGACATCGCCCTCAAATACGGCTACCAATCGCCCACCGCCTTTACCCGCGCCTTTCTGCACCAGCACAAAGCTACACCCCAGTATGTTCGGAGCCGCGGCATCTTCGTTGCAACCTACTCGCGCATCTCGTTTCAAATACGCATCAAAGGAGAGAACAGCATGAACGTCCGCATCGAGAAAAAGCCCGCCTTCAAAGTTGTAGGAGCCAAACAAACATTCCGCAACGACACCGGCGAAAACAAAGTCCCCGACTTTTGGACGCACCTACCCCGCGCCACCTACGACCTGATCATCGCCCAAGCCAGCAGCGAACCCAATGGCATGCTTGGCCTCTGCGCCAACTTCGATGGCAAACACGAATTCGACTACTACATCGCGGTATCGAGCAACAAACCCACCCCCGCAGGACTCGAAGAGATTAAAATACCCGATGCCACCTGGGCCATCTTCCAAGGCGAAGGCGACCTCATCGAACTGGTCAACCGCATTTGGCAACAATGGTTCCCCTCCTCCGGATACCGCCGCGCCAAGAACAGCATCCCCGACATAGAAGTCTACTTCGACTACGACTTCCCCAAAGACAACTTCACCTACGAACTCTGGTACCCCGTCACCAAAGAATAACCCCCTCCATAAACCAGATAGCCTTGCGCCACCGCAAGCACCACAAAAACTTACCACTTAGGGGACGTCTCGCGTTTCGCAACAAAACGCTTACCCTAAGTGGTAAATATCAAAACCACTTACCGAAACTCGGATTACTTGGGCCATCGCAGCTAAAAGTGAACCAGATCGGAAGAGCACACGTCTGAACTCCAGTCACGTTTCGGAATCT